>NZ_BSBO01000017.1:0-75476 GCF_027924685.1 Sellimonas catena | reverse complement strand
AAGAGCATTCTGTTAAAAAGAAACATAAAATGATCAGATAAAGTCCGAACTGAATTGTCTGAAAATAAAAGAAATAAACTGATATCAAAAAAAGAAGAAAAAGTGCCAACGATTACTTGACACATACGTGTGGCTCCTCAGCGTTGCTGTATTTCTGTTTTTCCGTTATGATTATATAATTGCAGCCTCAGTTGGTGGCACCATGTTCCGGGTGATTCAGCTGCTGCTTTTGATGATTATCCTTGTATTTGCAGCAGCGTTTTTGTATGTATTCCCGATTATCTCGCATTACATCTGTACGACAAAGCAGGCTGTCCGAAATGCGTTTTTGATGAGTATCGGCCATCTTCCATATACTCTCATCATGTTCGCTTACTTTGCACTGATCGGATTTTTACTTACTGCTTCTACGACCACTTTTGGCCTTGTTATCGCCATCAGCATGATCTGCGGTTTTTCCGTGACTGCCTACATGTGCTGCATTTTATTCAACCGCATCTTTAAAAAATACGATCCGGAAGAGGAAAAAGAGGCAGCAGAATAAACTTGTCCATTGTAAAAAGCCAGAGCAGGATTTCCCTCTCTGGCTTTCGCTTTCTTCTTCACATTTTTAAAGAATCGTACCTCCGCCCGATGACTGTATCTGCACGCCAAATCCCAGGATTCTCTGCACAATCTCCCACATTCCTCCCAGAATCGTACTGTTCGCATTCATAAGCGGACGGCTTAAGACACCGCTCACAAGGAGGATCAATAGAATCAGGGAACGGTACGGCCGGATTCTCTGATAAAAGTACCCGACTCTCGGCACCAGCTGTTCCAGTACATTGGATCCGTCAAGCGGCGGAAACGGAATCAGGTTGAAGACTCCAAGTCCGGTATTCATCACCGCAGAATAATAGCAGAGAAGATATAACACCTGCATCAGTTCCGAATTTGCGTCTCCGAAACGAATAATCAGGCCGCTTAACAGAACCGACAAAAACGCCAGAATAAAATTCATCACCGGTCCGGCAAGGGATACTAAAATAATCCCCTGTCGCCTGTTTTTGTAATATCTTGTGTTAATCCTTACAGGCTTTGCCCAGCCCATATGGAAGAAGATCAGACACAGTGTTCCGACCGGATCCAGATGCCTGAGCGGATTCAGGCTCATACGCCCGTCGGCTCTCGGTGTCGGATCTCCCAGGCGTTCCGACATCCAGCCATGTGCAAACTCATGGGCAGTAATCGCAATCAGCAGTACCGGTGCCATATATAAAATATATCTTATTTGCTGCAGGTAATAATTGAGATACATTGATCACATTCCTTTCCATTCTTACATATATTCTTTGATTCTAGCATATATGACACAATTATCAACCGGCACAATGTAAAATTTTTCTAAATTGTGCTAAAATAATTACTGTTCACACAGTGCCGGGATGCTGGAAAAAGCAGCGTCATGTTTGCATGTAAGATGCAGCTTCCGGCGGCTCGGGGTGAGCAGTAACTCATAACGGAATAAAAGGAGAAAGCTTATGCAGTACACCAGCCATTACCAGTCTCCGCTCGGCAGGATTCTTCTTGCAGCAGACAATACCGGCCTGACCGGTCTATGGTTTGAAGGGCAGAAATATTTTGCTCTTTCTCTGAATGCCAAGTGTTTAGACCGTGAAACTCCGCTTTTATCTAATGCAAAGCGCTGGCTCGATCTTTATTTCACAGGAAAAAATCCGGATTTCCCTGTCTCTCTGCACCTTATGGGAACAGAATTCCAAAAAGAGGTCTGGAAAATTCTCTGCACAATCCCTTACGGGAAAACGACTACTTATGGAGACATCGCACGTCAGATTGCCCGAAAAAGAGGTCTGGATCATATGTCCGCCCAGGCTGTTGGCGGTGCCGTGGGACACAATCCGGTTTCTATCATTGTACCATGCCACCGTGTCCTCGGAACGAACGGCAGCCTGACCGGTTATGCCGGAGGCATTGATAAAAAAATCAGTCTGCTCACGCTGGAGGGTGCCGAACTTCCGGCCAGCCGGCATCGTGCGAAGGAGAAATAACCGATGGCAGTCAGAAAAGCCGTCGCAAGCCGGAGACGGCTTCTTCCGAATCCAATTAAACAGCGCGTGCCGCACAGGGAGAATCTCACTCCCCGGCGGCACGCATTTTTACCACATCGTAAACAGTTTTTGTATCATCGGCCATGTCTTTGGAAATTCCTGCAGAATCATGCTACGTACCGCTTCCGGATCCATATCTGTAAAGTTCGCGTCCTTCAGCAGAATTTCTTTCATTCCACTGACTGTATTACCTATGGCAATATGCCCATGGGCATAATTACCAAGAGCGATCTTATTCGCGACAGCACAGTTTCCGATGGCGTACATCCCCACCGCAAGATTGCCGAACGCAACGATTCCCACACTGAGATTGCCTCCCGCAATGATTCCTGCGGCAAATGCTCCAAGAGCCAGAATGCCAAGACTCGCCGCTCCTATGGAAATCATTCCCATCGCCGCTGCTCCGATCGCGACCAGGCCTCTTGCGAATACTCCGATGCTGACAACTCCTGTAGCCCGCACCCCGACTGCCAGAATTCCTTTTGCCGGAGCCATCTTCATCCGAAAGCGCCCTCCGCTCTCTCTCATTCCCTGAAAACAGATATGATAGATAGGAAGTCCAAACAGTGTGTGTCTGCTCTTCTTTTCGAAATGCCACGGCCTGACCTCTCTGTAATACACCACTTTCTCCGTCTGTTCTTCTTGCTTGTCCTTCAGAAGATAATCTGTAGTCACCTGAAACAGACTGCTCATCATAACGATCTTATCCACGTCCGGCTTGGATACTCCCGTCTCCCTTAATTAAAGATATTGTTGGGTAAAAAAGAAAGGTCAGTCGATTTTGCCGATGAAGCGGTAGTAGATTTCTACTTCCTGCTCACGGCTTCCGTCCTCGCCCTTGACAGCTTCGTGGACGGTTATTTTTTCAATTAGAGTGTTCAGAAGTTCGGCGGTCAGCTCCACAGGGTTGACATACTGTTTCATCAGGGCAATCCACTTTTCAGCATCCGCTGCGGTCTGTACGGCGGCTTCCATCGTTTCGTGAAGCTGTCTTATTTTTGTTTCAAGCTCCTTTTGCTCGTTCTGGTACTTCTCGGACAGCATATTGAAGTTATACTCGGTTATGCGTCCGGCAGACCAGTCCTCATACATTTTAGCAAACAGCCCGTCAACCTCGGCTTTACGCTTCTCTGCCTTTTTCAGCTCCGCAGCCTGCTTTTTCTTCGCAGAGTTTCTTTCCCTGTCGCTGGCATTGAGCAGGCGTTTCAGCAGCTTGTCCTCGTCTTTCTGTGCCAGCATAGACCAGTATTGCAGTCTTGCAAGCACATAGGCATACAGTACATCATAGCGGATATAGTGCATGGAACACTGGCGTAATCCCTGCCCGTTCTTGCTGCAATGGTAGTACCCGTATGGGTTCTTATTCTGCTTGTTTTCCCCATAGGCTAAAGACCATCCGCAGTCTGCACATTTTATCAATCCTGCGAAAATCTGTGTCGTACCGTTTCTGCGTTTCCTGCGTCTGCTTGCAATCAGCTCCTGAACTTTTTGGAACACTTCTTCAGAAATGATGGCTTCGTGGGTATTTTCCACACGATACCATTCTTCCTGCGGCTTCCGCACCTTTTTCTTGTTCTTGAATGAAATGTTGCTCTGCTTGTTGTGAATGCTGTGACCGATGTAGGTTTCCTCTTTCAAAATGCTCTTGACCTGTGCTATCGTCCACGCATAGGCTTTTTCTGCGGGCGCACCGGCGTAGATATTGGCGAAAGTCCCGTATCTTTCATAGTTCAGCCAGCCGGGGGTAGGTACTTTTTCCTCCACCAGAATCCGTGTAATGCTGGCGGCTCCACGCCCGTGTACAGCAAGGTCAAAAATCTTCTCTACAATCCAGCGTGTTTCCGGGTCGATCAGAAGATGACCTTTTTTGTCCGGGTCTTTTACATAGCCCAGCGGTGCATAGGCTCCATAGTGTGCGCCATTGGCAAATCTTGTGTGCATGGCAGCCTTGACCTTTTTGCTGGTCTGTCGGGCGTGCATTTCATTCAGGATGTTTAAGAACGGTGCAAGCTCGCTTTCTCCGTTGATGGTGTCCACATTGTCATTGATGGCAATGTAGCGTACTCCCTTGCTGGGGAAATAGATTTCCGTGTACTGACCGGTCAGGATATAGTTTCTTCCCAGACGGGATAAGTCCTTTGTGACAACGCAGTTGATTTTCCCGTCTTCGATGTCATCAATCATCCTTTGGAAACTTGGACGCTCGAAATTTGTCCCACTCCATCCGTCGTCAATGTACTCGTCTACAACGGTCAGCCCATGCTCTGCGGCATACTGTCTAAGCATCATGCGCTGGGTCTGGATACTGCCGCTTTCCCCCTGTAATTCATCGTCACGGCTCAATCTCAAATATAGTGCAGTGTTATAAATCGTTGTATTGTATGGTTGTTTCACGGTTAAAAATCCTCCTTCTAAAAGAAACAACCCACGCTTATACAATACTCGCTGGTACAAGTATATCATAAGCGTGGGCTGATTGACAGTCGTTATTCCGTATTTTTTCAGGAAGCGGCGGCAGCGTGCTGGATCACATCTTCCAGCAGGCTGTCAAGCGGCTTCCCATCCTGTGCGAAATGCTCCGATACCTTGATACGGACTTTCCCCATGACAAAATACTGGGTGCCGTCTTTTTCGGTAAGCAGGGTGCCGCTGTTTTTGTTATTGCTCTCGTTTTTGCTTTTTGCCATAGGCAGTTACCTCCATAAATGAAATATGCCCGACAAGGGAATGTCAGACAGGTGTACAGCCGCAGACTGTCTCCGTGTCAACCAAACCGTGTCAACCGGCAGAAAAGACTTTGAAAACAATCCATAGGCGCTCTATTATTACTTTTTACTTTTTACTTTTTCTTTGATTTCTTGGTTGACATGGTTGACAAAGGAGAGAAATGCCCCAAATATCAGGCTTTTCCCCGTCAACCGGCTGTCAACCAAAGCGTCAACCAAACTGTCAACCGGTGGCTTTTCAGAATGGAAGTTCCATTTGCCGGGCTTCTTCTTCCGTGATTTCCTGAAAACCGTCCCCCTCCGGCGGAGCTTGGTTGACACGCTCCCAGCCTTTTTGAGAACCGTATTTCTTATACCGCTTCGGGCTTTTGTAGGCTGCCCAGCCCTGTATGATGCCGCCCGCAATGCCGGTATTCATAATCTCGCAGATTGCCCGTGTCTCCCAGTCTGCCGGGGAATTTAAGTTCCCCAGCGCTTCCTCATAAAGCTGCTTGGAACATACCCTGTCGCCGGTGTAGTCCTCCAAATAGGCGTAGATCATGCCGGCCTGTGTGTCTTCCTGCATAAAGTCCTGCTGGTGGGCGTTCAGGTATCGGTTCATTTCCATGCTGAATGACAGCTTATACTTCCCACTGCGATAAACCGTCATGGCTTCCGCCCACATCTGTTCGATATACGCCCTCGCCGCCGCTTCATCGTCCAGTATGTGAACCTCCGCCCGTTCCGGGTACACCGTCACGGGGAGAAAGCGCCGGTTGCCGGTGCGATCACGGGGCAAAAAGTCCTGCCGGTTGGTCGTCCCTCCAAATACACATTGCCGCAGCCGGTCTGCCGGATGTGTCTCATACGGCACTTTGTAGGTTTCTTTCTGGCGGCTTAAGAATGACTTGATTTCCTCAATACTCTTGGCGTTGGCTGTGGCAATCATCTCCGACATCTCGATAATCCAATGCCCTTGCAGCTTGCGGTACACATTTTCATCGTCCAGCTTTTTCAAATCGTCTGAAAACCATTCGTCCCTGCCTGCCAGCAGCCGGAAAAAGGTAGATTTCCCGGCTCCCTGACCACCAACCAGACAGAGCATGACCTCAAACTTGCTCCCCGGTCTGAATACCCGCCGGATGGCTCCCATCAGGAACAGTTTCAAGGCTTCATAGGTGTATTCGTCCGTATCGGCTCCCAGAAAGTGATGCAGGGCGTAACGGATGCGCTCTGTGCCGTCCCATTGCAGGCTGTTCAGGTAATCCCTGACTGGATGGTAGCGGTTTTCATTGGCAACAATCTTGATGGCGCTCTGCACCTTTTTCTCGCTGGTAAGCCCGTAATTTTCTTCCAGATACAAAAGCAGGTAGTTCATGTCCATGTCGGTCAGCGTGGTACTGGTGCGCTCCCAGCCCAGCGGCTTCACAATGTCAATCTGCTCCGTCAAAAGGTTCAGGCGCAGCGCCCCGCGAAACAGAGGGTCACGCTGGAACACCGTCAGGCAGTTTCGGATGCTGTTCTTCACGCCGCCTTTCTGCGTCCCCTCTAATGTTTCCCGGATTTCTGCCGGTGTCTGCGCCGGTTCCATTGTGTCCATCGTCCTTTTGACCGCTTCCTGCGTTTCCGGCGGCAAGCTCTGAAATTCGCTGTTCAAGCCGCAACACCTCCTTTCCCTGTGCGGCGATCAATGCCGCTTTTTCTTCTATTTCTCCGTATAACAAAATATCCAAAAGGTATTCTGTGTAGCTTATCCTCTGCAACGCTTCCACAAAAAGAGGATGCCAGATGGCATCCTGCGGCTGTGGGGCGTGTGCTGTTTTCCAATGCTCCAGCAGGCGCAGATAATCGCATAGCACCCGGAAACAATACCGTTCCGTTTCCTGAAATCTCTGCTCCGCTGATTTTTGTCGGGGCTGTGACCTGTTGTGACGCTTCCTATCTGGCGGCGCATTGCCGGATTTCTCATAGGAAACGCCGAAGTCCTCCGCAAGCCTGACCGCAGCTTCCCGTTTCCCCAATCCATGCAGCAAAGCGGCAAAGTCGATCACATCCCCGGAAGCCCCGCAGCCGAAGCAGTAAAAGCGGCTGTCCACTTTCATGCTGGGCGTGCGGTCATTGTGGAATGGACAGCAGACCATGCCGTTTCTCCCCACCCGGATTCCATAGAATGAAGCAGCCTGCCGGGTGGTAACAGACTGTTTCACCGCTTCAAATACATTCAAATGCTCCCTCCATAAAAATACTGGTAGCGGTAAAGCTGCCGGTTATATCATAGCTCCATCTCATGTTTCTTTCTCTGTACTGCCTGTGGCTGCTCCCTCCGGCGCAGTGCGGTATCTACGGCGTTCTGCACCTGCCGTAGCCGTATGACTTCCTCCCGGAGTGGCTTGTGCTGCGGAGACAGTTCGGCATACTCTGTTTTTAACTGTGCGTATTCCTGTTTCCATGCTTTCAGGGCAATGGGTTTTCCGTCCAGTTTTTCTTTCAAAATACGGCGGGCGGCATAAAACAGCCGTAACTCCGCATCGTGGGATGTTTCAAATTTCTCCCTCTGTTTCTTAAACTTGATATTGTTCAATTCCGTATGAACAGGTTTTAGCCGCTGGTAATTCTCGCCCTCCCGTATCAATTCCTGCAATTCCTTTATCCGGGCAGATTTCTTTTTCATGGAGCCGCTTAACGCTTCAAATTCTTCGTTGACAGAGGAAAGACGCTCCTGCAAATCCTCTAATGTGAGCAGCTTATTTTCCGTCAGATAATTAACGGCTTCGGCAAACTGCTTTAAGTTTCCAGTTCTGGCTTTATTGCTCCATGCCCCTGCGTTGCGCTGGTTGTAATAAGCGATCAGCAGGTCGGCAAGGTTCGGTGTCTGCGGTTTGGAAAGTTCTTCTTTTACCTCTGCCATCCAGACAAACAGGGCTTTGATCTTCTTCCTCACATCCTGCATGAGCCGGTTGGTAGCTTTAATCCAGCGGTTCAGTTCCCCTTTCTCGGTGCGAATGCCCTTTACTTCCATCTGCCGGACATTAGCTCCCTCGTGGACAGTAGGTATCAGGTCAAGTCCCTGCCGCACATAGGAACGGTGGTCGATACGCACATCCAGCCCTTTTTCCTCAAATTTTGTATTAACGGCAGCCGCCCACTGCTCCCGCCAGTGTTCCAGCGTTTCCGGTTCATGCCAGTCTGTTGTATGGACAGCGTTAAACATATAATCGCCGTTTTTATCCCGGATTCGGTTTCCATCTTCATCAAGAAGATATTCCCGCCGCTGTTTTTGTCCCCATGTGCCATCCGGGTTCAAAGGGCGCATGGTTGTCATCACATGGAAATGCGGGTTAGGGATGCCGCCGTCCTCTTTCTCCGGGCTGTGAAAAGCAAGATCGGCAATCATGCCTTTTGCCACAAACTGCTCCTGCACAAACTTCCTCGCCAGTTCCATGTTTTCTTCCAGCGTCAATTCATTCTGCATGGCAATATCAAAGGAATAGGCAAGCTGTGCTTTTGGATGTTTCTCGCAGCTCTCCACAGCATTCCAGAGAGTCGCCCGGTCAAGATATATTTCCGGCGCATGGGGCGGCAGCATGATTTCCGAAGCGATCACGCCGCCCTTTTTGGTGTAATCGCTGACTTCTCCATAGTAGCTGCTGTAAAGACGCTCCCCGGCTCGGTAGGCTGCGCTGGCAATGGCGCTCTGACCGGCGCTGCGCTTGATCTGTGCGATTGAAAAATGATAAAGTGCTATCCTTAGTCACCGCCTCTCTCCTGCCCGGAAATACGAGCGTGGTTTTCTACGGCAGACCGGATGAAATGCTCCGCCTGCGGCAGATTCAAAATGCTTTCCATGAGGGAATAAAATTCCGTTTCGGTCAGCTCCTTTGTCTGTGGCGCAATGCTCTCAATGGCTGCCCCACGGGTAATCAGCCGGTGCGTCCTCTGTTTCCGGGAACCGCTTTCCAGATACGCCTGCCGGTTTTTCAAACGCTGCATTTTCCGTTTTTCCCGTTCCAGCAGGACAGTGGTTTTTTTATATTCCTGCTTTAACTGTTCCAAAGATTTTTCCATGTTCTCACATCCTTTGCTGATAAGATAAAGAAAGACCATCCGCAGACAGTCCGTGTGTCAGTGCTTCTATAAAACCCGATGGAAAGGGAAAACCGCAGAGCGGATTTCTCTTTTCGGCGGGTACACAGGGGATAGCCGCTTTAGCGGCGCAAGGGGGTGTAGCCACCTTGTCGGAGCGAAGCGAACGCAGACCTCGGATTGCTGATTTTATCAGCGGCAGAGGTAAGCTCCGCAGGACGCACGATACATGGTCTTTAGACTATGTATAGAAGTGCGCCCTTAGTTCCTAAGGGATTTTGCCGTTTCCGGCAGTCCTGTCCTTTTTCTTGGAACGCTTGGAAAGATACTTCGGGCAGTCAACCACAACCGCCCGGAAGCTCTGTTTACATTTGTGCTGGCATTTCCGGCATAGTTCGTTGTAAGTGATACGGCTGCGGTCATTTAAGAAGAAAGACCATTCCAGCCGCCGCTTGTTGCTCATTCTTGCCATAACCGGCTCCTTTCTCCGTTTCTATCTGATGTACGCAGATAGGGGGTTTTTGTGTAGCGTTTCGGTATCATTTTCAAGGATTTTTCCCTCTGTATGCCCCTTTGGAAAGGGCGGCAGTATTGCAGTCAGGGGATAATACTTCACGCTTATTTGTCGCTTCCCGGTACGGTTTCGGAGCCTTTTGCCATCCATTCAAAGAAAGCGATCTTGCTGACCTTGATAAGCCTGCCCCTGCGGAACGCCGGAAAGCCGGGGGTGTGTACCAGCTCATAGGCGCTCGCTCTTGAAATTCCCATAATCCGCTGGATGTCCGCCACATCCAGAACCAGTGGTAAATCCTCGTAGCTGTTCAATCTCTTTTTATCGTTCATTCTGTTCCTCCCATAAATCAAATAGGTTAAAATGCTTCCTGCTGCCGTTCTCCCCAAAAACCGTTTTCCTGCCCCATTCCTGCGGTGTTTCCCTGCATTGGTGCGCCGGATGCGTCACTTCTCCTGCCGGTCATATCCCTTTTGGACGGTCATTCACTTGTCAAGGTACTGTGTGGCACGAAATTACCAACTGCAATCATCATAGCGGACTATCCTTGACAAAACAATGCTTCCGCGATACCATAAGTGTAACGGATATAACCAAATTATATAATTACCATAAACAAAGGCAGGGGATAGGGATGGAGAATCAGTTTATACGGCATGAGCCATGTTTTGAGAGGATTTTGTTTGTCCTGACATTGGACAGGAAGAAAATGAAAGAGCGGATTTTGATTGGGGAAGAACAGCAGATCCGCTTCCGTCTGGACGGGAGCCAAAACGCAGAGGTGCTTTGTGATATGACACGCCCGCTGGGAACTTTTTTGATAAACTTTGAGTGTGACACGGACAGAGATTGGAACTTATACGGGCTTTCTCCGCTGCGGCAAGCCCTCCATTCCAACCGATGGAAACAGCCGGAGCTGGAGCAGGCGGCAAGCGAATTTCTCTGGGGGAAATATCTTAGCAACGACCCTCTGAAAATGTATGTGGCGTTCCGTATCTGGAACAGCTATCTGCTTGCCAGAGAACCCCGCGACCGTAAAGCTGCCTGTGACCGCTTCATGGATAAAATGAGCAGCCTGACCGGGGTATTCTATAACGAAACCATGAGCTTTGACAGAGAGACAGGAAAACCGAAACATTTTCAAGCTGGCAGCCTTTATTTCAAAGGCGCGCCGTCAGAAGATACCCGGCTTGACCTCTGGTTCCCGGACAACCGGCGCACAGAAGAATGTGTGTCTGCCTATGCGTCCCTCTACCCGTTGATTACCTATTATCTGAACAGGCTGAATGACTGGGGGCTTTGCTTCCGGCAGTGCAAGGTCTGTGGAAAATATTTTCTGGCAAAGAGCCAGCGGTATGAGCTGTGCAGCGATAAGTGCCGAAAAGCACAGGCGCTTCAAAACAAGCGGGAATTTGACGAGAGGGCAAGAGAAAATAACTATGACCTGCTTTATAAAAATGAATGCCAGAACTGGCGCAACAAAATAAACCGGGTAAAAAATACCGCAGGCTTTCCGGCTGACCGTCTGGAAAAAATACAGGCTGCCTTTTCTGACTTTAAGAAAGAAGCCTTACAGAGAAAAAAGACTGTAAAAACAGGAACAGCCAGCCCGAAAGAATTTACGGACTGGCTGTATCAGCAGAGTAATGTAATTGTGGAACTGACCGAGATATGAAAAGCTTTCTATCGTCAATTTCGCATTATTGCAATAACAGATTGCTTCTTCCATGAATGGTAATATTATCATCAAACTTTTGGAAGAACTATAAATGTCCGAGGTGCCTTTGATTTCGACAAAAAAACAGGCTGAATTGTTACAAAGCTCGGACATTTCAAAAATTTTTTGAGAAATGGCGAAAAAAGCGGGGCAGCACACGCCGCCCCGCCGATCCCATACGGTTATTCCATCGCCCGCATTTGTTCGATCAGGGATTGCTTTTTCTGTCTGCGGATTGTCCATACAGACAAGATCAGTTCCATTCCGAACAATACCAGAATGAACAGTCCCATTTCCAAAACCGGGAATTTGTAAGGCACTACATTTCCGGCAAAAGCTCCTATACTCATTTTTCTGCAAGCAAAGATGGAAGCCGGAAGCCCAACGATCAGCGTCGCCAATGTTGCAAAGAGCGCATAGCACAGCCCCTCACAGATGTTCATTTCACATAGCTGTTTTTGTGTTAGGCCGATAGAACGCAGAATACTGTTTTCCTGCTTTCGGGCTATCTGGTTAGAGAGTGTCGTATTGATAAGGTTGATAACGCCAAAGAGAAATACCAACCATGAAAGTATCTCCATACTGCCAAACGCAAAAGAATTTGTCATTTCTTCATATCCAATCACTGTATTGATTTCATCTAAGGCAATATTACTATGGCTGGCAACAATATTTTTCAATTCAGCTCCCACATAGTCCGTTTTTTTAGGGTCATTTACAATGCTCCATGAATAGTCAAAAGAGGTGATTTCCGGGTGCAATTCGTGGAACAATGCTTCTGGTGCAAAAAGAGTTGCCCCATCTAAGTGCATCCTGCCATGTCCTGAATATACCTTTGCAGGAGCATATAACCCCGATATGGTAACAGAAACGGATGGCTGTTCTTCTCCCAAAGAAATCTCAACCGTTGAACCAACACCCATATCCTCATTCTGCTTTAGCACATTATAGTCAATTACAATACTACGGGAATCTGTTGGCATGGTTCCCTCTGTCAGAGCCGCTTCAACTGCCGCATAATTCTGGTCGGTCAGCATATCGCACATACCACCAGCTTGATGAATCTCTGTTTTATAAGTTGCATGGAGAGATTGCCTGCTTGGAATTATATCTGTAACGCCATCAATAGATAAGATTTCCTGCTCTAATTCCTCACTCAATGGATTTCCCGCTGCCATAACCTTTTCTTCTGTCATTTCAGAATCCAAATAAATTTTATAGTCGCCGTCTGGGAAAAACTGTCTTGCAAGTGCCTCTGGTGAGCGCAGCAAAACAATGGAGGATACCACAAGCAGGATAATTCCGCCCAAACTCAATGAAGCTACAATAGCAACGGTCTTTTTTCGGTCACGCTTAAAATTCGCAATTCCCATTGAAATAGGATTGAGCTTGATATTCTTTTTGCGGCTGCGGATGTCCTTTTGCGCCGGGGTAAAACGGACGGCTTCAATGGGGGAAATCCCTGCCGCAATTTTCACCGGCTTACGGATGGAAACAGATACAATGATCCAACTGCTTATAAGTGTCAAAATAACCGTTGCCACATAGGAAACAGCGTTAAATCCCTTGGAAAACAGGAGAAAACCAGTGCATACGCCCAGCACTGTACCAATCAAAATTCCGATACTGCCGAGTTTGCGTCCCTCTCGCTTTACAATCCGCTTGATTTGCTTTGGCGTTGCACCAATCGTCCGAAGCTGCCCGTAGCTCTTGATTTTGTCATTGATGGAGATACGGAAGATACTCTGGATCACAATATAGCCGCCGATCAGAACAATGGCAATCACGCCAGCCATCAGTGCAAAATCAAAGGATTTAGAAGCATAGGCAAAATACTTGCTGTTCATTTTGGGCATAGGAAGCTGATATTCCTCTGCAATCTCCCTGCAATAAGAGGTCATCAGTTCTTCGCCCAACTGGTCGCTGCTTTTGAAATGGGCATAGGCACGATACCCAGCCGGGTCAAACCCATCCCATTCTGTCAGGGCAGCGTTGGAAAGAATGATAGCGCAGGTATTCGCTTCTTTTTCATTTACGCTGTCCATAATGCCGGTAACGACATAATCACCATGAAAACTCTCGGTATCTAAGGTCACAGTGTCCCCAATCTTAGCATTGTTTCCATAGGTGGAAAGAAAGTATTCGCTTACGACAACTTCATTTGCTTTTTCAGGAACCCGACCCTCTAACAACTCCATCTGCGCCTTGGCAATCTCCATCATTTGCGCGTCACAATACACATAGGACGCATGATAGCCCTGTTCTGAAAGTTCCTCACCCAGCATATAGTAGCCGCCTACGCGCTCAAACTCTGGAACTCCTTTTAGGGTTTCAATGTCGTTTTCCTCTACGCCCATCCAGACCGCCTCATAAGTATCGACAACCTGATTGCGCTGCATTTGTGTCAGGGAGGTAGATACAATTCCCGTAAAGCAGATCAGAAATGCCGCCAGCGCAACGGCGATCACCACCATCAGATTCCGGCGCTTCTCACTTTTCAAACTTTTATTTGCCAGCTTCTTTGTAATGGCGCTGGTATCATTTTCAAAAGGCCATGTCATAGCCTGCCACCTCCTTACTCCACGATCTTACCGTCCTCAATGCGGACAATCCGATCTGCAAGGCGGGCTATGTCGTCATTGTGGGTAATCATCACAACCGTTTGCCGGAACTCTGCACTGGTGCGCTTGATAAGCCCCAGCACCTCGGCGCTGGTCTTGCTGTCAAGGTTGCCGGTCGGCTCGTCGGCCAGCACAATAGCCGGTTTGGTAATCAAGGCGCGGGCGATAGCCACACGCTGCTGCTGTCCGCCGGAAAGATTGTTCGGCATATTTTTCAGTTTATCTTCCAGCCCCAGCAGATGAACGATCTCGTCCAAAAACTTCTGATCCACCGTGTCCCCGTCCAGCTCCACCGGCAGGACGATGTTCTCATACACATTCAGGATGGGAACAAGGTTATAGTTCTGGAAGATAAAACCGATGTTGCGGCGGCGGAAGATGGTAAGCTGTTCGTCGTTCATTTTCGACAGTTCTTTGTCCCGGACAATCACATTGCCGGAAGTAGGGGTGTCCAGCCCGCCCATCATGTGAAGCAGGGTGGATTTGCCGCTGCCGGAGGTTCCCACAACGGCCACAAACTCGCCGTCATTTACAGAGAAGTTCACGCCGTCAAGGGCGCGGGTGATGTTCGGCTCTGTGCCGTAATACTTTTTCAGATCAATCGTCTGTAAAACGCTCATACTCAAAACTCCTTTCAAGGCTTTCTGCCTGTTGATAAGGGTATTGTAAAACCCAAATGTCCGCGAAATGTTACAGCGGCCAAAAAATTTCATTGAAAATCAGGGTGAAATGTTACAACGCTCGGACATTTCAAAAAAATTTACGGCGGCAGCCGGAAATGGCCGTCCGCCGCGTTCTATTTTGTAGGCAGCATAATGGAAAATTCCGAACCCTTGCCCGGCTCCGAAACCACTTTGATATAACCGCCCTGTCGCGTTACGATCTCGCGAGCCAGATATAGGCCAATGCCCACGCCCTGCTGTTCGTGTACTTCTTCCTCACGATAGAAGCGCCGGAAGATGGCGGCCTGATTGCTTTCAGAAATGCCCTTGCCGGTGTCGGTCACTTTGATCTCCACATACATTTCCCACAGCACCACCAACACAGCGATTTTCCCGCCTGCCGGGGTGTACTTCACCGCATTGTCCAGCAGGTTAAAGAGGGCTTCGGATGTCCACTTGCTGTCATGGGAAACGGTCAAATCCTCCGGGCAGTCCACGGACACGGCAATTTCCTTTTTCTCCGCTGCATACACGATCCCACTCATGGCCTGCGCCACAGTATCAAAGAGGCGGCCCGGTTTCTTGTTCAACTGGATCACGCCCGTTTCCAGCCGGGAGGTTTTCACAAGGGCCTGAAAGAGAAAGTCCAGCTTATCCGTCTGGCTGCGGATTCCCCGGATAAAGTCGGTGCGCTCCGCCTCGGTCATGGGCTTTTCCAGCAGGGTGTCCGTCGCCATTTTCAGATTGCTTACCGGCGTTTTCACTTGATGGGAAATATCCGATACAAGGGTCTGTAACTCCTGCCGTTCCTCGTCCACCCGGCGGCGGTTCTCCTGCATGATCTGGTAAAGCCTTGCCAGCCGGTGCCCGATTCTGGCAAGCTGGGTTTCGCTGTCCTCTGGCCGCTGGGGCGCTTCATTCCCGGCGATCATGTGGTCTAAGGTCTGGCACAGGTCAGCGGTAAACTGCGACAGCCGCTTTCCAAACGCCTGCGTCAGTACAAAAATCCCCACAAGGGCGCACAGCAGCAGCGTCCCGCCTGTCAGCAGCACCGCAATCTGTTTTGTCACAAGAAACAGGGCTATGGTGATCCCGGACATGGAGAGGACAAGCTCCATTGCCACCCGGCCAAACAGCCGCTTTACCGAGAGGTTTTGAAACTTCATTTTACCTCGCCTCCCGTCCATTGATACCCCATGCCGTAAACGGTCTTGATGTAGGGTGCGCCGCCGTCGGCTTCAATCTTGCTGCGAATACGGCTGATGGAGGTTGTCAGGGTGTGTTCGTCCACAAACCGCTCGTCTATATCCCACAGCTTTTCCAAAAGCTGCCCACGGGTCAGCACTTGCCGGGGATTTTTACGAAACAGGTTCAGCATTTTGTACTCCATCGGGGATAGAGTCAGGGGCTTGCCGTTTAAGGAAGCCGTCTGCTCCGAGAAGTCCAGAAACAACCGCCCGTCGTCGTAAATGTCCTTGGCCGGTTTGTGGTGTTCCAGCATGGCGAACATGGCTTTGATTTTTCGCTGCAAGGCCCCGATCACAAAGGGCTTTGTGATGTAGTCCACCGCGCCCACCTCATAGCCCCGTATCTGGTCGCTCTCCTGATCGTTGGCGGTCAGGAATATTACGATGGTGTCCGGGTGCTGGGGCTTTATCAGCTTGCACAGTTCAAAACCGTTCCCGTCCGGCAGGTTGATGTCCAGCAGCACTAAATCAAATTCCCGCTGGCGGATGGCTTCGGCTGCGGTTCTGGCATTTAGGGCAGAAGTCACGCCGTAGCCGTCTGCGGTCAGGTTATAGTCTAACATCTTATTCAAAAAACTGTCGTCCTCGACAATTAAAATCTGCTCCATATTCTCACTTCCTTTGCTTTTTGCAGATAGTATAACAGGCAAATGTCCGAGAATTGTTACAAGGACAAATATATTTATCATTTTACAGCTTTTTTATGTGTACTGCAATTTTATAAAAGAAAGGACAGCAGTATCATCAAATTGCTGTCCTTGCGGTTTATTATAGCTGGTAGTGTATAAGCGTGGGTTCATCATATTTGGTGTGGTATCTTTAACTATGGGAAACTCCAAGCTCCCATTTTGATACTGCCTGGCGGCTGACCCCCATCTTCTCCGCAAATACTTCCTGCGAAAGCCCCTCCTTCTTCCGGAGCATCTGAATTTTTTCTGATAATTCCATACCTGTATATCCTGCCTTTCTGATTTTGTCTGCCTACAGGTTAACCGAAACCCGGCATTTTTTCCAGCAACCGAAGACGGAACATTGTCAACCTGAGGTTGCAGTACAGGATTTCACATGGTTATCCTGCCTTGAAATTTTTTTCAAACTGTCTTTTCTATATTCAGTGGGGGTTACCTTGTAGTGCTGCTTAAACTTTCTGCAAAAATAATCCTCGTGATTAAATCCTGTCTCTTTCGAGATTGTTTTAATATTTTTCTCCGTGGACGTAAGCAGCCTTGCCGCTTCTTTCAGTCTGCAGCTGTTCAGGTAGTCCACCGGTGTTGTATGCAGATACCGGCGAAAAAGATTGAGCGCGGTGCTTTTACTAACCAGTGCCTGATCGGCAATACCTCTCAGGGAAATACCTGACGCCAGATTCTGGTGAATATACTGCATCATCAACTGTACCCTTGCCTGAGAAGAAACAGATGTATCCATTCTCCTTCCCGCAAGATCCGTCTCCAGATTTTCATACATCAGATACCAGATCTTCTGAAGCAGCGACGACGTCAGCAGTTCTTTTCCGGAATCCGACTCCTGAATCCGGACAGTTTCCCTCATAAGTGTCAGCACTTCGGACTGCCAGGATATGTTTTCCTCAAAAGTCTGACAATCCAGAGCAGAAGAGAGGACAGGCAGCACATACCTGTCAAAGATCAAACTGTCCTGCGGCGCTATAAATACCGGATGGCATACAAAATTCGGCACTACCGCTTCTCCTTCCGAATAAAAGCGGTGTAACACTCTGGAATTGACAAACAGTCCGTCTCCTTCCAGCAAAGAGAACTGCTTTTCCCCGATCTCGCACCTCACTGTGCCTTTTTCAACCAGAACAAATTCCACTTCGACATGCCAGTGCCACTCGATACAATTAAAGTCAAACTCAGCCAGATTTTCATAGTAATAATGGAACGGATAACTGCTGTTTCCATGCCGGACTGTCTCCATCAGACTGTCATCGGTCATGATTTTGTTACTTTGTCTGCCGTACTTCATAGCTTCTCACTCCTTAAAGGCGCTGTCGTTTACGATATTATACAACAAATATGTGATATATTTCAATGACAGGCGTAATGTGGTACGATATAATTCAGTTGGCTTTCGTTTTAGGAAACAACAGTCCCGGAGCGGAAACCCTTAGACAAATCATAATAATCACAGGGGGAAGAAATCATGAAAAATCCATATAAAAAAACTCTCACCGCGTGTTACCTTGGATTTGTAACACAGGCAATCTGTGCAAACTTTGCTCCTCTGCTGTTTCTGACTTTCCACAACACCTACAACATACCTCTTGGAAAGATTGCATTCATTTCCACAGCATTTTTCTTTACACAGCTGCTTGTGGATCTGTTCTGCGCCAGATTCGTAGACGGCATCGGTTACCGGAAGAGCGTGGTGGCTTCTGAGATTCTTTCGGCTTCCGGCCTTATCGGGCTGACTGTTCTGCCGGAGCTTCTTGGTGATCCGTACATCGGAATTCTTCTCAGTGCCATCATCTATGCAATCGGAAGTGGATTGATCGAAGTACTTGTCAGTCCGATTGTGGAAGCCTGTCCTTTCGACAGGAAAGACAGCGTGATGAGCCTGCTTCATTCCTTTTACTGCTGGGGAGCAGTCGGCGTTATTCTGTTCTCAACCGCATTTTTTGCCATTTTTGGCATAGAAAACTGGCGGATTCTTGCATGTATCTGGGCTCTGATCCCATTATACAATGTGTACAACTTTTCTACTTGTCCAATCCGGCATCCTGCAGAAGAAGGGGAAGCCAGAGGAATCCGGAAGCTTTTCAGGATTCCGGTCTTCTGGGTTTCCATTGTCCTGATGGTTTGTGCTGGAGCAAGTGAAATCTCCATGGCTCAGTGGGCATCCGCCTATGTGGAATCAGCTCTTGGAATTTCCAAAAGCATCGGAGACATTGCCGGCCCTTCTCTGTTTGCCGTTACTATGGGACTCAGCCGTCTCCTCTACGGAAAATACGGCGAAAAAATAGATCTGCTCAAATTCATGATCGGTTCCGGCGCACTTTGTCTTGTCTGCTATCTGATGTCGGCACTGGGGCAGCATCCCGCTTTGGGGCTTGCCGGCTGCATTCTGTGCGGCTTCTCTGTCGGAATCATGTGGCCGGGTACAATCAGTATATCGTCCTCCCGTATTCCTCTTGGCGGAACAGCAATGTTCGCACTGCTTGCAATGGCTGGTGATCTTGGAGGATCTATCGGCCCCGGCATCGTCGGATTCGTAACGGAAAGTTCCGGCGACAGCCTGAAAGCAGGCCTTTTGGCCGCCTGTATATTCCCGGTGGTCCTGATTCTTTCTACCTGCCTGCTGAAAATGGCAGGTTCCCAAAAACAGATGTCCTGTGCTGCAGAACAATAACTGTCAAAGGGCGTACCGTGTGCGAAAGCATAAGCTTCGTACAATACGCCCTTTTCTTATTTTCTGTTATCCTGTTTTACGATATCCCGGATGATGGATTCGATATCCTGTCCGTTGATGGACACATCAAGGATTCTTGTTTTCTCCGCTATCAGGTTGATAATACGGATGCTGTCATTTTCTTCACTGTCAAATTCCAGCACAAGTTCGGATTCCTGTGAGTGCAGAATTTCCACTCCCGGAATCTCGAATACGGTTTTCTGATTCCATGGATTGTTTTCCAGTTCCAGACGGACCTGTTTTCTCCGGTCAAAATTTTTCCGGACATTTTCAATTTTATCATCTACAACCAGTTTCCCATGGTTGATGAGGATAATTCTGCGGCACAGCGACTCAATGTCCTGAAAATCATGAGATGTCACGATAAAAGTCGTCTTCCGCTCCTCATTCATCCGCCGGATAAATTTCCGGATTTTATATTTGGACTCACTGTCAAGTCCGATGGTCGGCTCATCCAGATAAACGATCTCCGGATCGTGAAGAAATGCCGCCGCAATATTACATTTCATCTTCTGGCCAAGGGACAGCTGCCGCTCCGGTGTACCAAGAAGTTCTTCCATTTCCATCAGTTCCGTGAACTCCTCCAGATTCTGACGAAATCGGTTTTCCGGAATCTCATAGAGCTGCTGCAACACTCGGTAAGATTCGATGACCGGCACGTCCCACCAGAGCACGGAACGGTTTCCAAATACAACGCCGACATGTTTATTAACCTTCATCCGATTTTTTGACGGCTCCAGTCCATTGACAAGCACCTTTCCGGCTGTCGGCGTCAGCACTCCGGAAAGCATTTTAATCGTTGTAGACTTCCCGCTCCCGTTTGGTCCGACATAACCCACTGCCTCACCTTTCCGGATCTGAAAATTGATATCATCTACCGCCCGGAACACATCGTACTGCGGATGAAACATGGATGCCAGAGCCTTCCCCACGGAGCCCGGATCTTTTTTCCTTTTATATTCTTTTACTAAATGATTCACTTCGATCTGCATAGAAACCTCTTCCCCCTTACGTTCCTGTACTGTTATATCCCTTCAGGCCCAGCCGCCAGATCACGGACGCAATTCCGGCTACCAGTGCCGCCACACACGGCAGAAGAATCATAACCGGCATATCGGTTCTTCCAAGAAGACCAAGAACCGGATAGTAAGCCACAAATCCAAGCGGCAGAATGTAGGTGAAAAATCCCTGTATCGCCGCAGGGAATACCTGAAGCGGATATTTGACAAATTCCCGGCAGGTCTGCACGAGAACCGCAATGTCATCGCCCTGAACAATCCAGAAATTCAGACAGTTAAAAATCGTGTAAATTCCGGAGTTGATGACCGTCCCGAAAATCACATATTCGACAAGCAGCACAATCTCCCGGACTCCCATAGAAAGGCCGATTCCATGAATAGACCACGCCAGAATTCCTACATAGACTACCATACTTAACACTGCCTGAAAATGCATGACTTGTCCAAGCATCTGCACAAACGGTGACGCCGGACGGATCAGGAATACATCCATCTCACCTCTTCGTATCATCTTATCGATAGACCAGACATTGTCAAAAAATGCCTGTCCGATTGCTTCAATTACCGCACACATGGAGAACAACAGGCAGATCTCGTAAAATCCCCATGTGCCAAGGCCTCCCGTCACACTGGCTACTGCCAGAATTCCGATGAACCCGCAGGCCTCCCGGACAATCATGGAAATCAGCCAGATCAATGTGTCCGCCGGGTACTGGGTCATGCAGAGAAGCCCGATTCTCATATAGCAAAGCCAGAGCTTTGCATAGTATTTCCATCTCATACCATCAACCTCCCTGTACCACAACTTTTTTGATTGCGAACCGGTAAAACGCCATCACTCCGATTCCAAGCAGTGCCACCCAGATAATCTGAAGACCGATAAAGGAAAAGGCCTCTGCGGCTGTGTATTTTCCAAGATAAATGTGAACCGGCACCGAGACCATCCCGGCAAAAGGCATATAGTCCAACACCTTTGCCACACCTTCCGGGAAAAGAAAGAGCGGTACAATCCCGCCGGAAAGAATCGACATCAGCGCCGTCTTCGTATAACCAATCCCGTATGAATTCAGTGTAAAGAACGAAATCAGCCCCACCATCACTTCAATCCAGAACATCAGACCGATGGAAATAAAGACACTGATAAGAAACAATGCAAAGTTTGCTGCGCCATCCGGACCGGTTCCGCCTAAAATAAAGGTTGCGAGTATACTGACTGGAATTCCTTTGAAAAGGATAAAGAAAAGGAATTCTCCCACTCTTTTTCCAAAGAGCGTAAATACAAGCGGTACCGGTCTCAGAAGCTCAACCACAATATTGCCTTTCTGGACCCACTCGGAAAACTCCCGGTTGATTCCGCCGGAAAACTGCGAGGACAGAAGTCTGGAAATAATCACGTAAGTCGTGATCTCCACCGCCGTAAATCCATTCAGCTCATCCCTGGACTGAAATACATATTTCCAGAGAAAATAGTAAATCAGAATCGAGACCGCCGTTCCGAAAATATTGAACCAGAAGGCTTTGATATATGCAAATTTTGTTTGAAATGTCATTCTGATTAGATAATATAACTTTTTCATAACTTTTTTCTCACTCCATTTCCATTGGTATGATTCTATCATTAATGCCTTTTTGCATCCATAGCTGTTTTGTCTATAAACATTGCCATTTCTCAGATTTTTCTTCTTTTTTGCAATTTTTCTTTCTTTTAGCATTGCGAAATTGTATAATCAAGTCACTATATAGAAAAGGGGGATATCATGTTACAGAATTCGGATTTATTTTTAAATGCTGTAGAAAAAGATTCTCTGGATCTTGCTTTTCAATCCAGCGGCATCGATCAGTGTGTCTGCGGAAATATTTTCGGTCCGCGCATCCGGCGTTATTATCTGATCCATTTTGTTTTAGACGGTTTCGGTGTTCTGCAGATCGAAGAAAAAAAATATCCGGTCAAGCCAGGGCAGGCATTTCTGATTCCCGCAGGCGTAAATGCCGCCTACCAGGCAGATTTCCGCCACCCATGGAAATACTGCTGGATCGGTTATCAGGGAACTCAGGCCGGCTATTATACGAGCCTT
This sequence comes from Sellimonas catena, assembly GCF_027924685.1. Taxonomy (NCBI): domain Bacteria; kingdom Bacillati; phylum Bacillota; class Clostridia; order Lachnospirales; family Lachnospiraceae; genus Sellimonas; species Sellimonas catena. The sequence goes on along the minus strand of NZ_BSBO01000017.1, from coordinate 53,296 downwards.
CTTTTTGGAGATGGATTCGTTACCGACATACAGGATGTCACTCTTTACGAAAAAATGATCATGAAGTTCCTCGCTTTCACCGACCGGCGTATTCCTGATGGAGCCAGATTTACACCCGAAGACTTTCCTCTCACCTTTTTTTCGGAAGCAAAAAACGCATCCGGACATCTCAAACTGAATGGTCTACTGAAGGAAATGTTTTCGAGCCTTGTTGCGGAACATCACAAAGATCAGGAGGACATTTCCTCAGCTCCGTATCCGAAGCAGATCAAAGCCTATATTGACCGGCATTATAATGAACATATGCAAATTCAGGACATTGCTGACTATTTGCATCTGAATCCTCATTATGTAACCGCGGTCTTTAAGCAGAAATACTTCAAAACACCGAAACAATATCTGACAGAACTGCGGATTGAGAAAGCAAAAATCTATCTTGTAGATACAGATTATTCCCTGCAGGTCATTGCAAATGCGGTAGGACTAGAAAATCCATTTTCCTTCTCCCGACTTTTCAAGTCGGTAACGGGATATTCGCCGTCTGAATATAAGAAACGGTTTCCAAACTGGTTTTCTTAATTTAGTAATTCTATATATCAGGAGAAAAAGATTATGAAAATTTTATTGATTGACAGTCTGGATCACTATTCCGGCGTCACAACACACATGTCAATCCCAATGCCAAAGATCTTGTTTTTACCGGAAGATTCTCAGAAGAAAAGAATATCATGATACTTCTGGATGCCATGAAACAGCTGAAGCAGGAACCGATCCATTTACATTTATATGGAAATGGTCCAATGGAATCGGAAATTAAAAAGGTAATTGCGCAGAATGATTTACAGGAAACCTGTATTGTACACGGATTCTGCTCAAATATCAGCCAGATTCTGAATCAATATCAGATCCTTATCCTGCCTTTTAAAACAGAAAGCTGCTCCTACACATTACTTGAAGGGATGGCAAACCATGTGTTCCTTATCGCCTCTGACTGTCCCGGCAACCGGGAAATGATTGTCGATCAAATCACCGGAGCCCTCTTTCACTGTGATGATTCAGCTCAACTGGCTCAGTCTGTCCGCTACTGGTTCAGTCATACTCCGGAACGAAACGCTGTAGCAGAAAACGCTTATAACCGGGCCAGACAATATTATAGTACAAAACAAATGGGCGACAGGTTCATCGAGCTATATCAATGTGTACTTAATAAATAAGTGCTCGTTTCCAGGCAGTCCTCTCTATAAATAAGACAGTTTTAATAGTATGACTGTTGATTTCTATCTCCTCTATTGCTATACTAGGGGCATATTCTTTCCCGCCTTTTCCTACAAGGCGGGAGCCATTTCTCATTATCTATTGATTCCATTCTATTTTCAAATCAAAGGAGGCTTCTGCCTATGAAGAAAAAACAAAGAAAAATCACATCTAAAACAAAAAAACGGAACCGGTCCCTGGGAAAACCTGTCAACCGAAAGTACAAAGACACTCTTTTCCGTATGATTTTCCGGGACAGACACAATCTTTTATCCCTCTATAACGCATTAAACCACTCTTCCTATACCAACGAAGAAGATCTTGAAATCACCACTCTGGAAGACGTCATCTATGTAGGAATGAAAAATGACGTATCTTTTCTCTTTTCCAGTACCCTCAATCTGTACGAACATCAAAGCACCTTAAATCCCAATATGCCGATCCGCGGCCTGTTTTATATAGCACGCATTTACCAGAACTATATCAAGAAACACGGGCTGAATCTTTACAGCACCCGACGGATTCCTTTACCCGTACCGGTATATGTGGTATTCTATAATGGACAAAGCGAAGAATCGGAATACCGGGAATTAAACCTTTCAGATTCCTTTATGAAATCTGCATTTGCGGGACAGGCCGCACTGGAATGCCGGGCACTGATGCTCAACATCAATCTTGGGCACAATCAGGAACTTCTGGAAAGCTGTAAAGTTCTATGGGAATACTCCTACTTTATAAATGAAGTAAGAGAGAACCAGAAACAGGGGCTTGCCATAGAAACAGCAGTCCGGGAAGCGCAGAAAAGCTGTATTGAAAAGGATATCCTGAAGGAATTCCTGGAGCAAAACAGTGCGGAGGTGAGCGATGTGATCCTGGAAGAATTTGATCAGGAAAAATATGAGGAAGATCTTCGGCGGGAAAGCTGGGAGGATGGCAAAATCGCCGGTATGGCATTTGAAAAGAAAGAACTGCTGGTCAATTTGTACCGTAAACATTTGCTGACTTTGGAACAGGCCGCAGAGGAGTATGGTACAACAGCAGAAGAGTTCCAAAAATTTTTATTGTGATGCCGAAACAATTTGGCATATGTTGATTTATATCACTTCTATTACTATACTGTGAACATGTTCTTTCCCGCCTTTTCCTACAAGGCGGGAGCCATTTCTCATTATCTATTGATTCCATTCTATTTTCAAATCAAAGGAGGCTTCTGCCTATGAAGAAAAAACAAAGAAAAATCACATCTAAAACAAAAAAACGGAACCGGTCCCTGGGAAAACCTGTCAACCGAAAGTACAAAGACACTCTTTTCCGTATGATTTTCCGGGACAGACACAATCTTTTATCCCTCTATAACGCATTAAACCACTCTTCCTATACGAACGAAGAAGATCTTGAAATCACCACTCTGGAAGACGTCATCTATGTAGGAATGAAAAATGATGTATCTTTTCTCTTTTCCAGTACCCTCAATCTGTACGAACATCAAAGCACCCTGAATCCAAATATGCCGATCCGCGGCCTGTTTTATATGGCACGCATTTACCAGAACTATATCAAGAAACACGGGCTGAATCTTTACAGCACCCGACGGATTCCTTTACCCGTACCGGTATATGTGGTATTCTATAATGGACAAAGCGAAGAATCGGAATACCGGGAATTAAACCTTTCAGATTCCTTTATGAAATCTGCGTTTACGGAACAGGCGGCACTGGAATGCCGGGCACTGATGCTCAACATCAATCTTGGGCATAATCAGGAACTTCTCGAAAGCTGTAAAGTTCTATGGGAATACTCCTACTTTATAAATGAAGTAAGAGAGAACCAGAAACAGGGGCTTGCCATAGAAACAGCAGTCCGGGAAGCGCAGAAAAGCTGTATTGAAAAGGATATCCTGAAGGAATTCCTGGAGCAAAACAGTGCGGAGGTGAGCGATGTGATCCTGGAAGAATTTGATCAGGAAAAATATGAGGAAGATCTTCGGCGGGAAAGCTGGGAGGATGGCAAAATCGCCGGCATGGAAGAGGGTAAAGCCTTGGGAAAGAAAGAACTGCTGGTCAATCTGTACCGTAAACATTTGCTGACTTTGGAACAGGCCGCAGAGGAGTATGGGACAACAGCAGAGGAGTTCCGAAAATTTTTATTGTAATGTAGAGACGATTTGGCATATTTCAAAAACCGGAAGAAACTCACAAGATGAGCGTGCATTTCTCCCGGTTTTTCATTCTCTTCTTTATGCTTTCAGTCTTGCCGAAAAGTCTGCCATTGCCTCGGAAATTTTGATCTGCTGCGGGCAGACTGCTTCGCAGCTTCTGCATCCGATGCAGGCGCCCGGCTGTTTGTCTTCCGGAACGGCACTCAGTGCCATCGGCGCAATGAAGCCGCCTCCTGTAAAGCTGTGTTCATTGTACAGGCTTAACAGGTTCGGGATATCAAGACCTTGTGGACAGTGGCTGACACAATAATGGCATGCGGTACAAGGAAGTGTACCGTCCAGCATTCTGTTTGCCACAGACAATAGCTTATCCATCTCTTCGTTGGAAAGCGGTTTTTCCGTCTCAAAGGTACGGATATTATCCTGAAGCTGTTCCATGTTGGACATACCGGACAGGGTCATCGTCACTTCCGGAATAGACTGAAGGAAACGGAAAGCCCATGCCGGGATTCCTTCATCCGGCCGCATGGATTTTAATATTTCTTCTTCACTGTCTTTCAGTTTGGCAAGTTTTCCTCCTCTGAGCGGCTCCATAACCCAGACCGGAAGCTTGTATTCTTTCAGCAGTTCTACTTTCGCCTTGGCGTCCTGGAAAGACCAGTCCAGATAGTTGAGCTGGATCTGGCAGAACTCCATTCCCTCTCCATATGCTTCCAGAAATCTCTTCATGACATCATAGCTTCCATGTGCAGAGAATCCCAAATGACGGATCCGTCCGTTTTCTTTCTGTTTCATCAGATATTCGTAGATTCCATGAGAACGATCCAGATAGGCATCGATATTCATCTCGCACACATTGTGGAATAAATAAAAATCAAAGTACTCTACCTGACATTTTTCCAGCTGTTTCTCAAAAATCTCTTCTACCTTATCCATATTGGAGAGATCGTAACCCGGGAACTTTGTAGCGAGATAAAAACTGTCCCTTGGATATTTGCTTAACATCTTTCCTGTAACCAGTTCGGAGTTTCCATTATGATATCCCCATGCAGTATCATAGTAGTTGACACCATGCTCCATCGCATAAGCCACCATTTCCTCTGTTGCCTTCTCATCGATTCTGGCATCGTCTCCATCAATCACTGGAAGACGCATTGTACCAAGTCCAAGGGCAGACAGTTTCAAATCTTGAAAATCTTTGTAAATCATTTTGTTACCTTCTTTCTTCCTACTATAAACAATCCATCAGCTGCCAGGTCCGTGGTTAGGTGGACTCTATAATTCTATTATAAAATCTTTAAAATAAAACCGCAAATTGATTTCAGTTATAGAATTGTATAACAAAAAGGAATCCTGCTTTTGCAGGATTCCCCTTTATCTACGCAAATCTGATTAAGCTAATTTAGCCGGATTTACTTTTACGCCAGGTCCCATTGTAGATGTGATTGTTACACTCTTCAGGTACTGACCTTTTACAGCTGCCGGTCTTGCTTTGTTGATTGCATCAATAAGCGTCTGGAAGTTGTCCGCTAACTGTTCTTCTGTGAAGGAAGCTTTTCCAACCGGTACATGGATAATGTTTGTCTTGTCCAATCTGTATTCAATCTTACCAGCTTTAATGTCCTGGATGGCTTTTGTAACGTCCATTGTTACTGTACCAGCCTTCGGGTTCGGCATTAATCCTTTTGGTCCGAGTACACGTCCCAGACGTCCGACTACACCCATCATATCCGGTGTAGCTACAACTACGTCGTAGTCAAACCAGTTTTCGTTCTGGATTCTCGGGATCAGATCTTCTGCTCCAACGTAATCTGCTCCGGCAGCTTTTGCTTCTTCAGCTTTAGCGTCTTTTGCAAATACAAGGATACGAACCTTTTTACCTGTTCCGTGCGGAAGTACTACCGCACCACGGATCTGCTGATCTGCGTGACGTCCGTCACAGCCTGTTCTGATATGAACTTCGATTGTCTCGTCAAATTTAGCTGTTGCAGCTTTTTTAACTAATGCGATTGCTTCATCTCTGTCGTAAAGATTTCCTCTTTCAATCAGTTTAGAAGCTTCGATATATTTCTTTCCTCTTTTCATCTTATAACCTCCTAGTGGTAATATCGGGAGCGAGCCCTCCCACATTTCTAACGTTTACAATTAGTCAACTACTGTAACACCCATGCTTCTGCATGTACCAGCGATCATGCTCATAGCAGCTTCTACGCTTGCAGCGTTTAAGTCTGGCATTTTGAGTTCAGCGATTTCCTGAACCTGAGCTTTTGTGATCGTAGCTACTTTTGTTTTGTTCGGAACACCAGATCCGGATTTGATGTTGCAGGCTTTTTTGATCAGAACTGCTGCCGGCGGTGTCTTTGTGATGAAGCTGAAGCTTCTGTCATTGTAAACTGTGATAACTACAGGGATGATCAGATCTCCCTGATCAGCTGTTCTTGCGTTGAACTGCTTTGTAAATTCTACGATGTTAACTCCGTGCTGACCAAGAGCAGGACCAACCGGAGGAGCCGGTGTTGCCTTTCCAGCAGGAATCTGTAATTTGATATAACCTTCTACTTTTTTAGCCATTATATTGTACCTCCTTGTGGTATTTGCGGGGATTTCCCTCCCACTTCATTTACGTTACATTTTCTTGACATCTGAAAAACCGATCTCAACCGGTGTTTCACGGCCAAATAACTCAACATTGATTGTAACACTCTGCTTTGGCGTATTGATCGCCTGAATGACTCCAACAGTGTCAGCCCATGCGCCTGATACGACGCTGACTGTATCGCCTACCTCAAAGTCCACAACAATATCTTCTTTCTTGATTCCAAGCGGCGCCATTTCCTCATCTGTGAGCGGTACCGGCTTGGATCCCGGTCCTACGAACCCGGTTACGCCCCGTGTATTACGTACAACATACCAGGTGTCGTCATTCATAATCATATGAATCAGTACATAGCCCGGAAACAGCTTTCTCTGGGCAGCTTTCTGAACTCCGTTTTTGAGCTCCACTACGTCCTGCATCGGAACCCTGACTTCCAGAATCTGGTCTTCCAGGTGTCTGTTTTCGATTGTCTTATCAATGTTGGCTTTTACCTTATTTTCATACCCTGAATAAGTATGAACTACATACCATTTTGCCGTTGACATATTAATCACCTTTCTTACTGTCAGGTCATCAGTTTCTTAGCGAACCAAGAAATCGATTCCGAATGTTAGAAGCGCATCGACTACCGAGATAATCGCTCCCAAGATTACAGTAACAGAGACAACTGCCACCGTTTGTTTTGCAAGAGTCTTCTTGTCTGGCCAGATAATTTTCTTAAACTCTGCTTTCAAGCCTTTGATTTTGGAAGGCTTCTTTGCTTTCGTTTTAGAATCGCCCATAACATCCGCTCCTTCTCAAACGACTATTTCGTTTCTTTGTGTACTGTGTGAGTTCTGCAGAATCTGCAGTATTTCTTTGTTTCCATGCGCTCCGGATGAGTTTTCTTATCCTTTGTCATGTTGTAATTACGCTGCTTACATTCTGTACATTCTAATGTAATTCTTGTACGCACAACTTCCACCTCGCTTTTTTTTACTTCTTTTTTACTGGTTACGCGGCAGTTTGCGAAGCTGCCTGATTTTAGGCATAAAAAAAAGACCTATACTTCCATTCGCCATATCAGAATATCACATGGCCAAGTGTGAAGTCAAGTCTTTTCCTTATTTATTTACAGTTTCCTCACAATTTCTGTCTGTTTTCCTAACTTACATGTTTTTTACTTTTTTCATTTCCATAACCATCAGAAGTCTCTCGCATTCTGCACCGTCTTTATCGTCAATTCCAATCATATCATTCAGCTGGACAATTCTCGGCATCAGCGTATTTCGATGAATTCTGAGTTTTGCTGCCGTCTGGGCGGCATTTCTTTTCATCTTCAGATACCAGTACAGTGTTTCATACAGATCTTTCCCTTTTTCTTTGTCCTCCTTTTCCACACACTCCAGCTCATCTACGTACAGATTTTCTTTTTCGATTCTTTTTCCAATGTAAGTAACTGCCAGATCGTGATAATAGTCCTCCACGAGACAGACTTTCCTGCGTTCTTTTTTACTTTTTATAATAGAAAATACATACCTTTGTAGTTCCCTGTTCTTTTCTTTGCTCTCAAAGGTCTGAAATCCGTTTCCTATTAGGATTTTACCATCCCTTTCTTTCATCAGTTCTTTTACTTTCGCAGTCATCCTGTCCCTATCTTCTTTTCCGTCAGTTCCGGAAATAAACAGTTCCTTTTTGCCTTCCCTCTGCACTTTCAAAAAAAGGTCCTGTTCTTCATTCAGCATCCTGAAAATCTGATCCGCATTTTCCTCCATATCCGTGAGAATCCAGATAAAGTCAGGGCGTTCTTCTTCGTTTCTGTCTCTTTCACAGTCCACACGATAGCTTTGTATGATAACATCCAGCAGTTCTTCTACTTTTTCTTTATCCGTTTCCAAAGTCAGATATCCTGTTATTTTTCCTCCTTCCGGCAGCTCTCTTATGCAGCTTTTCAAATCTGCCGGTTTTTCACCTATACAAAATACTTCCTGATTACCAGGATCCGACACACATAGCGCAACCCCGGTATATCTCCATATTTCTTCCAGAATTTCCCTGCGAGACTTTCTTTTTACAATTCCTTCCAGTATGATTTTATAGCAGTAATTAATATCAAAATTTGCTTTCATTTCGGTGGTCACTCTGCGCTCCGGCTGAATCATTTCAAGGAAAGCCGCCATTCTGGTAGAGATCTGCGCTGTATCCGCCTGAGAGTAATCGGTCTCCACAGCCAGATACGGTAGATGTTTCTCCTCGTTTACAAATTTTCGAATATAAAATGATTCTACTCCTGTCGAATGGCATCCGGTCAGAATCATTTCAACTACTCCGTCTACATGATACTCATCAATAATTTTTCCAATCAAATCGATACGATGATCATTTGGTGTCATGATGGAGCACCCGGTGGAAAGATATTTCCGGGCAATTGCTTCATAAATATCCTCCGCATTCTCATCGACCATGGTCCCCAGTGTCCTGACTCCGCTGCAGTTTTCTATCGCAACTACTACACCGCCATTTTCCTCTATTTCGCGGATAACTTTCATACTGTCTCCCCCGATCGGACAGCCGGTCACAAGAATCCTCGGTCGTTTTTCCAGATGCTTACCCTGTTTATATTCCTCCAAAATCTTATCGTGCACTCCATTTACCACCTCGGGAGTAGAAGAAAAATCAAATCGGTATTTACTGCCCTGTACCATTTTCTGAATATCCTCTCCTGTAACCGGAGCAGGATCCAGTTTCATCACATCACAAAGATTTTTGAGAGCAGTACGGATGCGATTATTCAGATGAACAGCATCCCTGAGCATTTGCTCCGTTATCACGACATGAAAGAACTCTTCAAAATACTCTTTTGTCCGGACGACCTCTTCTCTCCAGAATTTCACTCCCCGCTCAGACTGGCTGTTTGGCAGCTCCATTACATAGACAGGTTTGAATTCAGACATCATTTCAAACATTTTTTTCTTTCCATCACACGTTGTCTCGCCGATTACAAGATCCGCGAAATGAAAAAAGGGACATTTATCTTCCACCGCAAATCCATAACTGGATTTGACGAGAGGACAGATACTTTTAGGCAGATCTCTCTCTGCTGCCGCTACTGTCTCGTTAGCATAGGAGCACAGTCCTACCGGAATCGCTCCTACTGCCATCGCAAGTTCTGTCGGAAAATATGCGCAATACATTCCTACTACTGGGATATTTTTATCTTTATATTCTTTGATTTCCAGAAACGCCTTTCGTCTCTGTTCTCCAAATTCTTCAAATATTTCCGGTAAATTCTGAATTACTTTCATCGTTCTTTTCTTTCTCCTGTTTTACGCCTTACCATATCATGCATCATGATGAACGCTAATAAATCCCATGAATTTTCGGTGTCATTCAAATCCACTTCCAGACATTTTTCAATCTGTTTCAATCTGTATACAAGTGTGTTTCTGTGAATATGAAGTTTTTTGGCTGCCAGTGTAATATTATTTTCACATATCAGATATACTTTTAGCGTATGATAAAGTCCCGTATGTTTTTCTTCATCTTCTTCCAGCAGCCGCTGAATGGAGTAGTCCATCAGTCCGGCCTCCTCAATTAAAGGAGTCGCATAACTGTATATTCCCGGAATAAACCATTCCTTTTCCTGTCTGATTCCCTGTTCTCCCGGTACAGACTTGCCGGACCGTATGATACGTGCCAGAAGATGCTGTTTTGCTCTGCAGAGATGCCAGTCCGAAAAAAGCTCGCTCACACAGCCGGTAAGCTGACATTCATCCATTCTTTTCCGGATTCTCCCTGCACTCCTGTCCGTCAGTTTACAGAACAATACCCGGACTTCCCATTCATTCTCATATACATATGCGGAACTTCCATTGTCTCTTAAAAATCCGGAAAGACCGGCAGCAGTATTCCCGCTTTTTAAAAACAGGACCGCCATATACTTTCCTCCTTGCAATTCTTTTACCTGCCCGGTATCGATATCGTCTTCCATCATTGCCCATGCAATAATATGTCTTCGAAGAGACTGATTATACAGATACCTTTTCTGTTCCTGCGCAAAAAAACGTTCTACGATTTTTGCTAAAAACCGCCCCAGTTTCTCAAAAAACTCTCCGTCTTTCATATCCTCGCATATGAGCAGCACATATCCTGATACTTTCTTTTTATCATAAATCGGTTCTGTATAAAGAGTGCTTTTTCCGACCTTCTTTTTTACAAAAAACAGTTCGTATCCGTTCCATGACAAATGTTCTTTCCGAAAAAAGGAAAATGAGTTCTTATCCCCTCCAAATCCGGCACTTGCCATCAACCGTCCGCTCCCTGAAATAAATACGACTCCTTGTTTCGTATATCTGTAAATCCGTTCTGCTATATTATTCAGGGACAGATTTTCAGCCATTGCTTCAAAAATAATCTTATAACAGTCATTAATGTCATACATGTTTCTCACTCCATTTGCGGAATATTATGTAATGTACTGCCCCGGAATGTCAAATTGAATTTTTCCACGAAATCCATAGAGCGCTTCTATCAGCCTTTAAATCCATGTATTTTTCATGCATCAGATAAGATTTAAAACCAGTGCATCCACACCTTTTTCTACATTTTCCATGGAAGTCGCAAGATTCATCCGGATATATGTTCCGAACCGTTCTCCGCCAAACCAGTCTCCATAATCTACAGCTATGCGACATTTCCCTTGAATCAGCTCTTTCATATTCTCTCTGCTGACATAAGCCCCAAGATCAATCCAGCACAAATAGGTCCCTTCCAGCGGTGTCACAACCGCATCCGGAAGTTTCCGGGCAAGCTCATTTTTTACATACTGATAGTTATCCCATATTTTTTTGAGAACATCTTCGAGCCATGTTTCCCCGCCTTCATACGCTGCCTGTGCCGCAATATAGCCGAAGGCATTCCCGGAAATGACACGGTTTGCCGTCGTGTACTGATCCCACAGATTTCGAAGCTTTTCATCCGGAATAATTACAAGCGAATTCTGTCCGGCTGCCAGATTGAATGTTTTTGATGGGGCAGCCAGCATAATCATATGATCCTGATACCCTTCAACAGACAGAGACGGAATATGTCTGCTGCCATCAAAAATCAAGTCCTGATGAATTTCATCCGAGATAATATAGACCCCGTACTTTTTGCATATCTTAAACATCCTTGCCAGTTCTTCTTTCTTCCACACACGCCCGGCAGGATTGTGCGGCGAACAAAGGATAAATAGCTTTACCTTGTTATCTACAATTTTATTCTCAAAATCCTCGTAATTAATCGTGTATTTCCCTTGATTAGTGATCAGATCCGAGCAGATCAGTGTCCTGTTGTTATTTTTCACTGCATTTAAAAACGGGTAATATACCGGCGTATGAACAATCACGGCTTCCCCCGGCTGAGTTAGTATCTGGACAAGCCAATGGAAACCGGCAACCACACCCGGAGAAAACCTGATCCATTCTTTGTCTACTCTGAAATGGTGCCGTTTTTCTTCCCAGTCTATGAAAGCCTGATAATAGGAATCCGGAATTTTATAGTATCCGTATACCCCCTGATCTACATACTTCCGCAGCGCATTTATCACACACTGAGGGACCTGAAAATCCATATCCGCCACCCACATGGCGTGAAGTCCTTCCTCTCCGAACATATTGCTTTGTCCATCCCATTTATTACAATTCGTATTTCTTCTGTCTACATATTTTATTTCTTCCACTCTTCTGTACCTGTGCCCTTCTCTTGTTTTTGTAGAATGCCCATGCACCCATAGTAGCCAAGTGCCGCAAATACTCCCGCTGCTCCTTTTAAAACGTGATCATCAAACCGATACTCCGCGCTGTGAAGTCCCGGAATCTGTTCTTTTTCTTTGGGCCGAATTCCGATAAAAAGGTAGACAGCCGGAACGCGGCTGCTGAATTCAGAAAAATTTTCTCCTCCCAGATGGTCATGCTCAATAAAATACACTTTATCTTCTCCAAGAATTCCTTTTGCTGTTTTCTCAGTTCCTTCCAACAGATCTACCGCATTGTGCACAGCTCCTCCATGTATCCGGATATCCGCCTTATATTCTGCACCTGCCACATGGCAGACTGCCCTGACTTCTTTTTCCAGTTCTTTCCCCATTCTCTTTAATACATCCATATTCGCCGCACGCATTGTGCCACCAAATTCACATGTCTCCGGAATCACATTGTGGATTTTCACATCTCCAGCCTGCATATAGGTTACAGAAAAGACTTTTGCTTCTGTTCCGGATATTTTTTTTGTCAGAACAGACGGCATATGCTGGTAAATCTCAATGGCAGCGGCAATCGGATCTACTGTCTCTTCCGGCCAGGAAGCATGCCCCTTTTTCCCCATGATTTTTATAGAAAATCCTCCCACACATCCGAATGCGTATCTTCTCGCGATTCCTATTTTCCCGCTTTCCACAGACGGCCATCCATGCGCCGCAAATGCCATGTCTACTTTTGGGTTTTCCAGCACCTGATCTTTTTCAATCAATGCTGTTGCTCCCTTTCCGACCTCTTCCCCGGGCTGAAACACAAACTTAACACATCCGCCCCAGTTGTCCCGGATGTCTGAGAGAATTCTGGCAGCTCCAATGAGCCAGGCCGCATGGCCGTCATGACCGCATGCGTGCATACATCCCGGATGTTCTGAACGATATGGAAGTCCTTCCGGCTCCTCTACCGGCAGTGCATCGATATCAGCTCTCAAAAGTACGGTTTTCCCATCGGAAAGTTTACCACGCATAATTCCAATCAGTCCGTATCCTTCCGCCGCATGTTCGATTACTTCCACCCCTGGAATCTTCTGAAGTTCTCTTCGGATAATTTCATACGTCTTCGGAAGATACACTCCTGTTTCCGGCACCTTATGCAGCTCTCTCCGGATCCGTATGAGTGTCTGTTCCTCCTTCTCCGCCAGATATTTGATCCTTTCTTCCATGTCAGGACTTTTTTCAAATAATTTTTCTTCCACTGTCCGTCCTCCTCTTTTAGAAAAAGACCTGCACCAGATCCGTGCAGGTCATCTCTCTATCTACTTTCGATTTACAAAATTCAGGAACTGCCGAATCCTCGGATTTTCCGGGTGATCAATAATTTTCTCCGGTGTTCCATCCGCAGCAATCTGCCCTCCATCCATAAAGAGGACGCGGGTAGCTACCTCTCTGGCAAACCCTACCTCATGTGTCACCAGAATCATAGTCGTGCCTTCTTCCGCAAGTTTTTTAATCGTATTTAGTACCTCACCTACCAGTTCGGGATCCAGTGCAGAAGTCGGCTCATCAAACAGAAGAACATTCGGATTAACCGCCAGTGCTCTTGCAATTCCTACCCTCTGCTGCTGACCGCCGGAGAGTTTTGAAGGATAGAAATCCTTCCTTTCCAGCATTCCTACTTTTCCTAATAATTCCAGGGCAATTTTTTCCGCTTCGGCCTTTGGTTTCTTCTGAACCTGTGTCAATGCTTCCATTACATTTTCCAGAGCTGTCTTATTTTTGAAAAGATTGTAGCTCTGAAATACCATAGAAGAATGTTTGCGAAGTTCCAAAATCTCCTTCTTCGTGTGATGCGCGGCATCTACTGTAACATCACTGATGGAAATGACTCCTGATGTCGGTTCAGTCAAATAATTCAGGCACCGAAGCAGTGTGGATTTTCCGGTTCCGGACGGTCCAAGGATTGCAATCACTTCATTTTTATTGATTGTCAGGTTGATATCCTTCAGTACTTTTGTATCACTGTCAAATTCTTTATAAAGGTGTTCAATTTTTACAAGTTGTTTTTCTTTCTCCATCATATTACTCTTCCTGAATCAACTGTGTCATGTCTGCATACATCCATTTTTCTGTGATCTCCGCAATGGTTCCGTCATCCAGCATTTCCTGAATCAGACCGTTTAATTCATCACAGAGTTCCTTTCCTTCATCTGTTTTCGGAAGGAAATAGGCAACATTATTCGCCAGAAGCTTTTCATCAAAGAAACGGAAATCAGCCTCTTCGTTATTATGCATAAACTGGTTTACGTTTGTAGTCGTATTCGCATAAGCATCGATTCTGTCAAGCATCAGATCGTTCATTCCTACTGCGCTGTCTTCATAAAGAGTGACTGTAAATCCATACTGCTCTGCGAGGCCCTGGATAATGTTCTGTGCCGCCTGTCCATTAGTACATCCTACAGTCAGACCTTTCAAGTCCTCAACTGTCTGAAGATCTTCGTTCTCATTATTTACGATAATACACTGTGCATCACCATAATATGGGATTGTCGCATTATATTTCTCCATTCTTTCGTCTGTCACAGCTGTACAGTTTGCAACAACGTCTGCACGTTCTGTATCCAGTTCTCCCCACATTGCGTCGAATGCAGCCTGTTTTACTTCTACATTCCACCCTGTCCGTTCCTCAATTTCGGCCCACATATCGGAATCAATCCCTGTCCATGATCCATCATCTGCCAAAAGGGAATACGGTTCTCCAGTTCCGGCCGTTACAACAGTTACTGTTTTTTTATCATTCGTTTTCTGATCAGAGGATTTATTGGAATCTGAATCAGAACCCGATCCGTCCCCACAGCCGCCTGCCGTAAGAACCACCATCATCGCTGCCATTATTGCTGCTAATACACGTTTTTTCATAATCATTACTCCTCTTCTTTCTAAGTATCATGTTTATCTCAACGGCACTCCGTTTAAGATCCCATAAAACAGCTGAATATTAATACATACTTGCGCATTTTTTCTCCAGGAACTTGTGAACAATTCCAAGTATAAAAACAATAATCCAGTAAATCAGCATAACCGCCGCATAAATTTCAAAATAACGGAATGTTTTGGCTCCTTCAATCTTGGCGGCTCCCATAATATCCGGCACGCCGATCATAAATGCCAGTGATGTCATTTTAATAAGATTGATGACATCGTTAAAAAGCGGAGGCAGCGCAATCCGCACAGCCTGTGGAATAATAATACGGACCACCAGCTGAAGATTGGTCATTCCCAGAGAATATGCAGCTTCTTTTTGTCCTTCATCTACAGAAAGAAGTGCACCACGGATGCTTTCTGACATAAAAGCCCCCATATTCAAACTCATAACTACCGCTACCGCCACCAAAGGTGTCATATTTTTTACAAAGTTGCTGTACAGCGCAATTCCATAATAGAAAAAATACAGCTGTGCCACAACCGGTGTTCCTCTCATAACCGAAACATACACTCTGGTAAGCTGGCTTAAAACAGGTACTTTATAATAGCCTATGACCGCAATCACCACACCTACCAGAAGTGCAAAAATCGTTGCCGCAATCGTAAGCTCAAAAGTAACGTTTACCTTGCTCGCTATAACAGGAAGCACTTCCATAAAATAACTTACTTTGAACATCGCACTTACTCCACTCTTTCATAATTAATATTTTACATACCTCTTCATTTTAACTTTTATCGCAAAATTTTCATCATGATTATTCTACAAACTCAATTTTTATTTTTGTATGTTTCGCACATTTTCTATAACTTCCTTTTTTCTTATTTGTTTTTTCTATAATTATGATCCAATTAGAAATATTGCCTGTTTCCATAACAAAGAGTTGCGCTTGTGGAACTCTTGCGCCGAGCGTGGTCGCTTTAGCGGCAAGCTTCTGCTTTGCGCGAGTGCACATCCCGCGAAGCGTTTTTATTTAACAGGGAACAAAGTTTCCTGTCAAACAAAAAAACAGCCTGCTCCCAGTGCCTGAGAACAAACTGTTCTTTTATTTTTACTGTTTTTATCTATGAATGTTAATCACAAAGTTTCTTTTTCTCCCTGCCATACCGGATTACTGTAAAACAGCAGGCCTTTCTCCGGATGGAATGCCTCAACTCTCGCCCAGTTCCACTCTCCTTTGCGGAACCGGATTTTCTCTTCTGCTTTCCACCCGCTCTCTGTCTGTATCACATCCATACGGATTCTCTCTCCGTTATGTATGATATAAACTTCCGGCTTCCTGGCTGATTCAATGTAAATGCGAATATCAATCTTCCTGTTCTGTTCCGGAAGTTCATCTCCCGGAAGATACTCTTCTCCTTCTGACCGTATGTTCAGTTCTGAATTCCTGTTTTCCGCCAGAACCATATGACCTTTTTTAATATTTTCCAGAAAGATTTCCGGTGTAAGTGCCTCGCAATGTATCAGAGTTTCTTTTTCTTTTGTCGCCCAGATCCGGTATCCTTCTCCCCATAACCTGTCCAGAAGTACCGATGTTTTCGCGAATTCTTCCATACTTTTTCCGATTTCCATACAGGTCAGTGACGAAACCGGAATGGCATCCTCTTTCCATTCGCTTCCTTTCTGAAACGGATGTTCCAGATTCAGAATCCATCCTCTCTTTACCGCTTCCCGAACTGTCTCATAAAGATACTGTCCGCTCTCTTTTGTCCCTCTGCTCTCTATCAGTTCTTCCAGACGTTCCGGCATCTTATCAATTCCGATCAATCCTATGTCTCCGAAACAGGATGTAAGTTCCACACCCGGAACTGTCATGACGGAGCTGTCCTTCCAACCTGTCGCCACCACATTTCTCTCTGTCGTGACATAGACATCGACGCCATCTGCTTTCGCTCTCTTTACAGCCTCCCGGATCGTATTTTCCCCGCCGGACATCCGGGTACGTGTATGAAGAGCTCCGAGATACCACCCTGTCCTGTTGCTGTAAAACTCCTTGCTGTTAAAATATCCAAGCCATAACTGCTCGCGATAATGCCGGTCAACCCAGACTTTTGATCCCATTGTTTCCTGCAATTTTCGCTTTTCTCCGCTGATGCAGATCCGCAGCGGTATCGTCTCACCTTCGGGAATCGTCTCGAAAAATTCCGGAAAAAGATACAGGCAGATTTTCCATCTGCCTGCTCCAACAGGTCCCGGGACGCCGCCCGGAGACGTGTGGGAAGCATGTCGTGCAATCGTAAAGTCTTCCTCTCCGTATCCGCACATACGTAAAAGCCGGATCCTGTTCTTTTCATCTCTGATCACAATATATCCGGCCCAGTCTGTTTTTGAAGTGATTGTCATTCGTTTCATTGCCTTGGATATTGTGATCGTTTCTTCCAGTTTTGCCGGTGTTGACCGGTTTACAAAAAATGTAATTGTTTTTTCCATGATTCGTGCTCTCTTTTCATACAATTTCTTATCAGTATAAGAGAACACGGTTAAATTCACCCCGCCTGTTTCGTTAAATGCGTGTAAAACGCGGGACTATTCTTCACCTAATTTTTCCGAAATAAAATCTTTCACCTTACCGCTCTCGATCTCCAGAGCCGCAGCCAGCTCATCATAAAGCACATGTTCCGCTGTCCGGAAATACCGGCTGTCCGCCGCTGTCAGATGTTTCCCCTGTGCTTCCCGTTCCTGCTTTCTGCGATAGATGGTCTTAATCAGACTGACCAGCTTTTTGCAGTCGCATGTCTTAAGTGCGTTTTTATAAGTCTCTTCACGCTTCCGCTCTTCCGCAATCCCAAGTACCGCAATTTCCTTCATTTCCTCAATCAGCAACAGAGCCTCCTCTTTACTGATAATCTTTCTCATCGGTATCTTCTGGCTGTCTACGGGAGCAAATACTGTACTTCCCGTCTCCCCAAAGGGAATCAGGGTATAATACAGCCTGTCCTTATCTTTTGCCACTGTCTCCAGCGGCCCGATCTTTGTGATCCGACAGACGCCATTATGACCATATACAACATACTCTCCAACTTTAAACATGCGCTCACGCCTTTCTTTGCTCAATCAATCCCTTTCGTTACCTATTTATATATAGTATAACATTTTTTTCCATTATAAATAAGGCATGAATTGCAAATTTCTCTCAGCATTCCAGCAGGTGAAGTAAACTACCATTAATCCGGTCGTCCTGTTCCATTTCCTTCCTGCCTGCTTCTTCCAGAATAGAACCGGTACATTCTCCACAGATATCTACACCTATCACCTGCTCATGAAGCAGAATCTGATAAATTACCTTTTTCAAATCCGCAAGTTTCATTTTCCCCTGATTCCAGTTTGTCTTCACCTGCGAAGGATCCAGAATATCCTTGTCGATCGTAAGATACACCGGCACTTCAATATGTTTCTTCCGGAATTCCTCCCAGATGCGGTCATGCACCACAGCCTCTTCATTGTAGGCGGCAATTCTGTCTTTGTATTTTTCCGGAAGACTTTTTACAAGTTCCTCTTCCGCTCCAAGCAAAACGATCTTTCTTACATGCGGATTTTCGTCCAGCACCCGCGCAGCCCAGCATCCGCAGGAAAGCAGATTTTCAAACAGAGATGGCTGGGCATCCGGATGATGATCGATTAAAATAAGGACAAACGGCTCCCTGATCTTATCGGTCCAAAGTTTTGTCATATAGTGATAATTTCCGGAGTCAATAAAGTGAATCCCTTCCGGCGG
Source organism: Sellimonas catena (assembly GCF_027924685.1). Lineage (NCBI taxonomy): Bacteria > Bacillati > Bacillota > Clostridia > Lachnospirales > Lachnospiraceae > Sellimonas > Sellimonas catena. The sequence continues at coordinate 34,880 of NZ_BSBO01000017.1, read as the reverse complement.
AAGTTTCCTTATCCGCTCTTCCAGAATCTGCTCCGCCTGTTCATCACAGTAGCAGTTTGTCCCGTGGATATCTCTGCAGTCGATCCAGCAGATTTTTTCGCTCCGGTAAAATGTCTCTTTCTCATAAATGCCAGTAAAATTCATCACCACCGGCCTGCCGTCCTGCCTCATGCGATCACTCCTCCGCCTGTTCCATCTTGTTCAGAATACACCTTGCTGTATAAAGGCCGTTAGCCGATGCCTGCTGAAGGCCTCTTGTAATGGCTGCTCCGTCTCCCATTGCACGGAGGCCTTTTATATTTGTCTCAAATTCTTTGTCCGTTACAACCTTATTGGAGTAAAATTTGACTTCCACTCCATAGAGCAGTGTCTCATCACTTGCAATTCCCGGAGTCACCTTATCAAGGGCTTTGATCATTTCATCAATATCAACCATGATTCTGTGCGGGAATACCAATGAAAGGTCTCCCGGCACTGCATCTTTCAAAGTCGGAATCAGGTTGTTTCTTACGAGACGCTCTGATGTTGTTCTTCTGCCGCGCCGGAAATCCCCGTATCTCTGAACGAGAATTTTTCCATCACAGAGCATATTCCCAAGCTGCGCAATGTGTTTTCCGTACTCAATCGGAGTTTTAAACGGTTCGGTAAAGTTCTTTGACACCAGAAGAGCGAAATTGGTATTCTTTGTCTTCATATCTTTTGATTTATAGGCGTGCCCGTTCACAACCGCAAGTCCGCCTTCATAGTATTCTGTCGCTACTTCTCCGGATGGATTTGTACAGAATACACGCACTTTATCGTCAAATGTCGGTGTATAGTAGACAAGCTTCGCTTCATAGAGCTTTTCATTTAGCTCTTTCATAATCTCATCCCGGACCTCTACACGGACTCCCACATCAACCGTTCCATTCTGCGTTTCAATCCCATGTTCCTGACAGATATGCGAAAACCATTCAGAGCCTTCCCTGCCGACGCCTGCAACGATCTCCGGCGCATAGAAGGTTTCTCCTTTCTCTGTGACCACTCCGACTGCTTTTCCATCCTCTATAAGAATATCCTGAACCATCGTCATAAACCGGATTTTTACATTAGTTTCCTCCAGATGCTTCTGAAGTCTTGTATAAATCTTGTATCCTTCTTCTGTACCAAGATGCCGGATCGGGCACTCAATCAATTTCAGATTTGCACGGATGGATTTTGCACGGATGTCCTCGATCGCCTGCATATCATCCAGACCGTAAACCTTTTCATCTGCTCCGAATTTCAGATAAATGCTGTCCGCCTCCCGGATCAGCTCTTCCGCTTTTTCATAACCTAAAATGTCCGGAAGAGTCCCTCCGACTTCCGGAGAGAGAGAAAGTTTCCCGTCGGAAAATGCTCCTGCTCCTGCAAATCCTGTCGTGATGGAACAAGGCTTACACCCCATGCAGACTTTCGTCTTTCTCTTTGGGCATGTCCGTTTTTCAATCGAACGTCCTTTTTCCAGCATCAGAACCTTCAGATCCGGCCTTTTCTGCATCAGCTCGTACGCGCAGAAAATACCTGACGGTCCTGCCCCGATAATAATCACGTCATACATATTTCTTGTCTTCGCCATATTCAAGTACCTCCGATTCTTTTGCAGTTTTCCTCCTCTTTTATCATAATACCCTTTTTCGGAAAACTCAATTCGCTTTTAAATTGAAATAGAATTCCTCTGTATCATTAATTGAATCTCTGCCGAATCGACAGTTTTGATATGTAACATAGATCTGAGACTGTCGATATGCAGCTATGAATTCACTGTGATACCGACAGTCAAAAATGAATCTCTTTTGCGGCTCAGAATGGCCGCTGATTATCTGCTCTGAATTGCCTCTTCAAATGCCTCAACAGATCCCGCTCGAAGCGCTGTCTGAAACCAGCTTTTCAAAACCTCCAGATCTGTTTCTTTTTCAATTTTTTCCTGAAGTTCGGAAGGAATTTCTCCATAGGCATTTATAGTTTCCAGTAAAGTGTACTTTACTCCTTCTGTTTTTCCGGCGTTCCTTTCGTCTCTCAGCATCTCTTCCAGAATCATAAACCTCGCCTCCATTTCCCGGCTTTTCTTCACATCCACGATAAATTCCTGTAGCTTCTGTACATATGGATCCGCAAAGTTATTCTGGCTTTCTTTTAAATCTGCTTTTACAAACGCAAGAAATTTCACCAGCTTTTCCGGAACTTCCGCCGGATTCTTTCCGCAGGTGCTCAAATAGATGATTTGTCTGCCCTCCGGTAACTGGATGTCTGTCACTTCTTTACATATATTCTGGAAACTGTATCGATATTTTGCCTCTCCAAATGGGTCAAAATCGCATACAAAGATCACATAAGTATTAGGAATCTCTGCATATTCTCCAGAAATTCTTTGCAGTTCTCTTCATTCACCATGACTGCTCCGAAAAGAAAATTGTCCTTGATTGTCAATTCCTGTAATGTTTTCTTTTTCGCCATATTCTTCCTCCATATACAGAGGAATTCTATGCCTTTATTATAAGCCCGCAGCGGGAAAAAATCTATCCCTTGTCTTTTTATCATAGAAAAAGGAGCAGTTTTCACTGCTCCCGTCGGGGTTTTGCAGCCCCATCTGTCCGTCCTTAGTCGAACAGATGGCATGCTGCGAAGTGTTCTTTTTCGATCTCTTTTAATACCGGTGTTTTGTTTTTGCACCTTTCTGTAGCATATTTGCATCTGCTTGCGAATCGGCATCCCGGACCGCAGTTGATCGGGCTTCCCACTTCTCCTTCGAGCGGGAGCACAACCTTGTTTTTCTCCTTCTCCGGATTCGGGATCGGAATCGCGCTCAGAAGTGCTTTTGTGTATGGGTGCTGCGGGTTTGCGTACAACTCTTTACTTGACGCAAGTTCAACGATATGTCCCATATACATAACGCCGACACGGTCGGAAATATGTTTCACCATAGACAGATCGTGTGCAATAAACAGGTAAGTCAGGCCAAGTTCTCTCTGAAGCTTGACAAGAAGGTTGAGACGATTATCACCTCCGGCATGTCCGCTCATGTCGCCTTCTGCGACCTCAAAGCTTACCGGTGTCCTTCCAAATTGTGTCAGTATTACTTTATTCTTACTAAGATTTCCCTTAATGTCTCCTTTTGTTCCACAGATATGGATGGTTCGTCCACCCTCTCCTGTAAAGGCTGTCATCTGGAAATCTACCGTAATTCCATCTTCAAATTCCATGTTGACGACCTGATGATCGACTACATCGTTATCGCATGCATAAACGCATCTGCCGTAAGGTCCGGTTTTAAGCGCCTTCCGTACTGCCGCCTCTGAAAGGTCATTCGGTGTCAGCACACAACACGGCCAGGCTGCATCTCCGGTCTTTCCTTCCCGGACTACAGTCCGGATTCCTGTGCGTTCATTTGTAATATAAATCTTCTCTGCATCATACGGGCAGTCAGCTTTCGCCGGGCATCCGTCCAGACAGCGTTTTGCAGCCCCTTCCGGTGCCTTTTCCGGGCGGAACAGATAAAGTCCTCCATATGAAGAAACCTTTTTGCACTGTTTCCCAAGGAGCCAGACAAAAATATCCAGATCATGGCAGCTCTTTGCGAGAATCATCGGGCTGGTCTCGTCTGTTCTTCTCCAGTTCCCTCTCACATAGCTGTGAGCCTGATGCCAGTATGTCACCTGCTCCATCGCCTGAATGGAAACCACCTCGCCAACAGCGCCGCTGGCAATCAGTTCCTTGATCTTAGAGTAAAACGGTGTATAGCGGAGCACATGTCCGACTGCCACAATTCTTTTGTATTCATGGGCCGCCTTCTGAAGACGTCTGCATTCCCCCGGATCCCGTGAGATTGGCTTCTCGCAAAGTACGTGATATCCCTTTTGAATTGCATTTACCGCCTGCTCTACATGCTGTCTGTCCTGGGTTGCAATAACCATGACGTCCGCCAGCTTTGGCTCTTCCAGCATTTCCTCCGCGGACGAAAAGCATCTGTTCTCCGGCAGACCGTATCGTATTCTGGCTGCTTCGCGTTTTTCTTCCTGTGGTTCAGCAATCGCCGTAACTTTCATTTCTTCGGGACTTACAAACTGGTAATTCCCGTAGATATCGTTTCCTCTGTTTCCAAGCCCTGCAATTGCACACGTAATAAGTTTTTTCATCGTCCAGCGCTCCTTCTCTATGACTGTGCTGTCAGTTCAAAAAGTCTCGATTGATAATCACCTTGTCTTTCCTTTTTTTCACGGATACCGCTCGCGTAATCCGAAATCGCCATTCCGGCTCTCATCAGTTCGTCTCCGTATGCTTCCAGTCCGGTTTCCCGGATTTGATATCTGACATCCGGATCCAGCCCTTTTAGTGTCAGCCGTTTCAGCGGTGCGTTGGCCGGCTGCCTCATCCGGTAATATCCTGCCAGTGCATGCCTTTTATCTTCTGAAACGACCATCCACGCCGCCTCGTCTCCTTCAAACGGGCTGATTAACCGGTAAAAGGTTCCATCCATAACCAGTTTCCGGATTCGTTTATAATATTGAATCTGCTCTTTGACTTCTTCTTTTTCTTCTTCTGTCAGAGTATCCAGATCCATTTCATAACCGAAACATCCAAAGTATGCCGTCTCCGCTCTTGTGGAAAGCGGCGTGTTTCGAAATGTCTGCTGATTCGGGGCCTCCGATACATGGCATCCCATGGAACTCAGCGGGTATACAAAAGAAGTTCCGTACTGAATCCGAAGCCGTTCTACCGCATCCGTATTATCCGACGTCCAGCACTGCGGTGCATAGTAAAGCATTCCAGGATCAAATCTGGCCCCGCCGCTCGCGCAGGATTCAAACAACACCTCCGGGAATTCAGATGTAAGACGTTCATACAGGCGGTAGACGCCGAGAATATGCCGGTGGAACAGTTTTCCCTGCTCCTCTGCTTTTCTTCCCTGCGAGAATGCCTCCGAGATACTTCGGTTCATGTCCCATTTGATATACGATACAGGGGCGTCCTGTAAAATCCGGGAAATCCGGTCGCCGATATAATCCACCACTTCCTCTTTTGAGAAGTCCAGCACAAACTGGTTCCTTCCGTGGCAGGCTTCCCGGTACGGCACCCTGATCACCCAGTCCGGATGTTCCTCATAGAGTCTGCTGTCTTTATTTACCATTTCAGGCTCAATCCAAAGCCCGAATTTCATTCCCATGTTTTCGATCTTCTCCGCCAGTCCGCGGATTCCCTGCGGCAGTTTCTTTAGATCAGGGTACCAGTCCCCGAGAGACGAAGTATCATCATCTCTGTGTCCGAACCAGCCGTCATCGAGCACCATCATCTCGACCCCGAGTTGACGGGCTGTTTCCGCGAATTTCAGGATTTTCTCTTCTGTAAAGTTCATAAAGGTGGCTTCCCAGTTATTGATTACCACCGGTCGGACACGATCTCTCCAGTATCCTCTTGCAAGACGTTTGCGATAAAGCCGGTGAAATGTCCTGCTCATCTTTCCGAGTCCCTCTCCGGAATAAACGAGTACCGCCTCCGGAGTCTGGAAAGTTTCTCCCTTTTTCAGTGTCCATGAAAAGCCTTCCGGATGAATCCCGATCATGGCTCTTGCCACTCCAAATGTATCCACTGCTGTCTGTCCCAGGAAATTTCCGCTGTAAACCAGGCTGATCCCGATTGCTTCTCCGGCATCCTCTGTCGTCTCCGGCCGCTTCAGTGCAAAAAATGGATTGAACTGGTGGCTGCTGTGCCCGCGCATACTATAAATAGCCTGAATTCCCTCGTGGAGAGGTGCTGTTTTCACATAACGTTCTCTTGCCCATGCCCCGGTCAGCTCGACCATCTCATATCTGTCGTCCGGCAAGTCCAGATTCAGGCTCATGGCTCGCTCCAGAACAATGCTGCTCTCTCCCTCATGGACAAATCTTGTATTTCTGATAATTACCGGCAGATTCTCAAAAATCGTGTAGGAGAGAATTATCTTTGTATTCATCACCCGGTCTCTCAGGTAGATCTCCAGTGTTTCTGCCTCCTCATCGGATTCTGTATAAACAGCCGGCAGCCCTTCGAGTTTCCTCTTCCCTTTCAGAATCACATAGTCTTCAAACGTAAATTCTGTAATACGGCTTCCGTCTTCCTGCAGAATCTCATAGGCAGGTTCTCTCATATCCCCGTGGCCGTAGGAAGGATATTCCTGTTTCAGATATTCCATGGAGAATGTCCGGTCACCCTCATAAGTACAAGGCGCCATATCCCGCATGGAATATTCGATCAGATGCTGAAAACTCTCCCGGTCTTTGATTTTTCTGCCATAATAAATCTGTCCCGGCTGTCCGTTTCTTAAGATGCAGAAAATATAACTGATCTCATCATTATAAAGATGAAACTCTTTTGTGTTTTTATGAAATATGATCGGCATGTCTTCTCCTCTCTATCAGAAAACCTGCTGGAAAGCCTGTTCCAGATCTTCAATCAGATTTTCTGTCCCTTCCAATCCGCAGTGGATACGGATTACGTTTTGTCCGGCTCCCATCTTCTTACAGGTTTCTTCATCTTCCCTCGCGTAAGGCATCATCACCAGACTTTCGAATCCTCCCCAGGATACTCCGATTTTAAAGATCCGAAGCGCCTGGCAGAATTCTTTTGCCTCCTGCGTCGTACTGTCCAGTTCAAAACTCAATAGTCCGGTATGTCCTGACTGTTGTTTTTCAATCAACTCATGCTGCGGGTGTGAGGCAAGCCCCGTGTAGTATACTTTCTTTACTTTTGGATGCTGTTCCAGATACTGCGCCACAGCAAGTGCTGTCTTTCCGTGTTCCTTTACCCTCACTTCCAGAGTACGCAGCCCCCTCATCATCAGCCAGCCTTCCATCGGTCCTATAATACTTCCGATCTGTTCCCGGATTGTCCTTACCCGTTTTCCCAGTTCCGGATCTTTTACCGTCAGGGATCCTCCGATAATATCACTGTGTCCTCCCAGATACTTGGATGCGGTATGCATTACAAAGTCAGCTCCCAGTTCCAGCGGATTCTGGTAAATCGGTGTGCAGAATGTATTATCGATATATACAAGGGCTCCTTTTGCATGTGCCGCTTCAGCCGCCTTTTTTATATCCTGAACGCGAAATACAACAGAGGAGGGACTCTCCAGCACCAGCAGCTGCGTATCATCCTCCAGAACCTCTTCAATCTCTTTCGGATCATCCCCGTCAATAAAAGTCGTCCGGACATTCATATGCTCTCTGCAGTAATTCTGAAGAAAATCTTTCAGCGGGCCATAGGCAGTGCGGATGCAGACTACATGTCCGCCGCAGGAACATGCAGTAAGAACCGCCGCTGTCGCTGCCGCCATTCCGGATGAAAACACGTAGCTTTCTACTCCTTTTTCAAGTTCGGTAATCTTTTCTTCGAGAATTCTTACAGTCGGGTTCTGGACACGTCCATAACAGTACGTGTGTTTATCCCGCTTATCCGAGTCATAGTACTCGTCCACTGTGGGAAAAATATTTAATGAATTCATAAAAACCGGCGGAACGATCGCATTAAAATACTGATCGTATTCCTCCCCGGCATGTGCGAGTATCATACCTGTTTTCTCTTTCATCGCTTTCCTTCCTCTTTCCTTTTGTTATTTGTAGACTATATTCTGTCAGATATCATCTATATGCTATAATATAGCTTGATTGTTTAAAATAAATGCACATCAGTTCTGCGGATTCACTGATGTGCTATTGCAATATCATCATATACGCAGTCCAAAAGCTTGTTGTTAATCTTCTGTGCCTTCTTGATATCACGCTCTCTCAACGCCTGATAGAGCATTTCATGATACGGCATGCTTGCCTTGAACGGGTCTTCAATATCCAGCGGAAACTGCCAGAGCCTATCCGTATATTCATCCAGTACTTTCAGTACTGCATAAAACACTTTGTTGTGGCACATCAGGTAGATCTTCTCATGAAATGCCTTGTCCTCTTCGGTATCCCGCTCATCCGCCCGTACCTTCTTCATAAGGACCTCCGTGAGCTCCCCCAGTTCGTCCATCTCCTGATCAGTGGCATTCCGCACTACCATGGCCATCAGTTCTGTCTCCATCGCTCTTCTGGCCTCCAGTGCTTCGATCAGAGACTCTCTCTCCATTGTAAAACCGATCAAAGACTCCAGTGCCGTTGCTTTCCTTCCGCGGCATCCTACAAATATGCCTTTGCCGTTCTTCACTTCCACAATGCCTTCCGCCTCCAGAGTCTTCACTGCCTCTCTAAGCGCTGTCCTGCTGACCTGCATCATTTCAATGAACTGTCCCTGAGAAGGAAGTCTGTCACCTTCTTTCAGATCATGTTCCTCTATGTAGCTTTGAATGTACTTAATAATTTCTGATTGTAAAGAAACTCTTTTGATCGGTTTTGCCATCACTGTTCTCCCTGTCATGTTCCTTGGGATCATTATATACTTCTTCCAATTCCACGTCAACTGATTTCTTTTTTTTATTAAAATTGTACAAAAGGGCAGAGGTCATGATTCCCGCCATGCCTCTGCCAGTTCGTCGATTGAGGAAAAAATGTAGTCCGGCCCATATCCGCATGCTTCTGCTTCCTGACGCGTGGTCTCTCCGGTCAGTACGAGAGCAGTCTCCACTCCGGTTTTGTGTCCGCAGAGAATGTCCGTATAAAGCCTGTCGCCCACAATCAAAGCCTGTTCTTTTGAGAAATGATTCAGTTTCAGAGAGTACTCGACCATAGCCGTCCCGGGTTTCCCCATATATTCCGGCTGCCTTTTCACCGCATGCTCTATCATCTGACAGATGGCGCCGCAGTCCGGTACATAGCCGAATTCGATCGGGCAGACATAATCCAGATTTGTGGCTATATAGCCCACTTCCGGCCGTGTGCTCAGGATCTGGCAGGTGTCCTGAATCTTTTCGTAAGTCAGCTGATTATCATAAGACACCAGAACACAGGCAATCTCAGGATCCAGACAGTCTACCGTCACCCTGATCCCGTTACGTTTCAGTTCTCTGAGCAGGGATTTTGTTCCCATCACATAGATCAGCTTTCCTTCATAATTCTTTTTCAGATACTGCACAGTGGCAAAAGACGCAGTAATAAAGTTGGAATAATCGGTCATGATTCCCATCTTCTGAAAAGAATGGATATAATCTTCAATGCTTCTGGTAGAATTGTTTGTGATGAACACAAACTGGCCTCCATTGTCCCTGACATCCTCGAGAAACTCTTTTGTCCCGCTGATCAGTCTCTGTCCGATACAGACCGTACCGTCAATATCGAGAAGAAAGAGTTTCTTATTTTTCAGCATGTTCCACCTGCCTGCGTACCGCAATTGCTGTATCCGGATAGTTGGTAATCACGGCTTCCAGCCCTGCCTCGATAAAATGCTTCATATCCTCTTCCCTGTTTACAGTCCAGACACGTACTTTCATACCGCTCTCCTTCCAGCGTTTCAGGAAATCAGACATATACAGATGGTACAATGCAGGATGCAGTCCCTGTACACCTGTTCCCTCTGCATATTTCTCCACATCCAGTATGACGTCCCCGTACAGATACGCGGTCTCAGCCTCCGGATTCAGCCGGCGAACTTCCTGAATACTGTAGTGGTTGAAAGATGAATAGATGACACGGTCCTCCATCCCCGTCTTTTTTACAATTTCCATTGTCTTCTCTTCGATTTCCGGATACCAGAAAATTCCGGTTTTCAGTTCAATATTCACTTCCATTTTTCCAGGTTTCAGGAGATTCAGCACTTCCTCCAGTGTCGGTATCGTTTCTCCTTCATACGCTTCCATATGATTGTGGAAAGAGAACTTTTTCAGCTCTTCCAATGTATAGTCTCTGACAAATCCGGTTCCGGTGCTGGTCCGGTCAATTTTCTCATCGTGGATGACAACCACTTCCCCGTCTTTTGTAAGCTGTACATCCAGTTCTACCCCATCGGAACCCTGTTCCTCTGCGAGCCGAAATGCTGCAAGTGTATTTTCCGGTGCATATCCGCTTGCCCCTCTGTGCGCAAAAATCTTTACTTCTTTCATGATCTTATACCTCCTGTATCATCATAACATTTTTCGCGATAAAGAAAAGCGTGCCGGAAATCATTTCATTCTCTTTCAGACACGCTTTTCCAATTACTGTGGACAGAATTGATCCGTTTTTACTTTTTAGCCGTTGACAAGATTGTATTCTTCAATCGTATCATTGATCTCCTTTGCCATGTTATCCACTGCCTCTTCCGGCGTTACATCTCCGTTCAGCATATTTTCGATCTGAGTCTCAACAATCTGGCGGGATTCCGGGAATACACTGAGGAGTGCTCCTGCGGATTCCGGTGTGGAATCATGCAGCTGATCGAGAGCTGTCTGGAACTGCGGATATTTGGCAATGTTATCCTTGAACGTCTGCTCTTCCTGTGCTCCTGTAACAATCGGGAAGTATCCTGTCTGTGCGTTCCAGTATGCCTGGGATTCCGGAGAAATCAGGAATTTAACAAATTTCCATGTTGCTGCCGCCTTTGTCTCGTCTTCATTGTTCAGTGCCCACAGAGATGCGCCTCCGATAGAAACTCCGCCTTTGTCATCTGAGCTGACTGCCGGATAGTATGCGGTTCCTACTTCAAATTTTCCGCCGCTGTCTTCCAGAACCTGTTTCAGGGAAGCACTTGATCCAACCATCATAGCTGCTTTTCCGGATGTAAAGTCTGTTGTCGCAGTATCACTTCCGGAACGTCCGACGTTCGGAGCATAACCTTTTTCAAAAAGATCATACCATGCATTTAAGATGTTCAGACCGCCGCCGTTTTCATCAAACTCCACTTTGGTAGCTGCTTTTTCACGTCCGTTTCCGTTATTTACCATATTCAGAGCCTGTTTGCAGAGGAACTGTTCGAAATACCAGCCGTAAATGCTGATTGCAAATACTTCCTGAGCTCCACCCTTCTCTTTCAATGCGTCACCTACTTCTGCGATCTCCGGAAGGCTGGTCGGAATATCTGTGATACCCGCAGCATCAAACATATCTTTGTTGTAGTACAGAAGCGGTGTGGAAGAATTGAACGGCATGGAGTACATCGTTCCGTCCTCTGTTGTATAATATGCGGCTACATTCGGTTCGAGCTCCGACATATCATATCCGTCCGCATCGATCATTTCCTGCATCGGAATGATCCATCCTGAATCGATCATGAAACGGGTTCCCAGATCGTAGATCTGTACAAGATCCGCTCCCATGTTTCCGATCTGAGCACTTTTCAGCTTGTTGATCGTATCATCATATTCGCCCTGGTATACAGCTTCTACCGTGATACCATCTTCATTTTCTTCATTAAATTTGTTTACCAGGTAATCCATGGCTTCTCCGTTAACACCGCCCATGGAATGCCAGAATGTAATCGTTGTTCCATTTGTGTCAACATTTTTAAAATTGTCAGTGATCACTCCGGACCCGGTGCTTTCTTCCCCTTCTGAAGTCTGCCCGTTCATCTCGGAAGCGCTTTTCCCGTTTCCACAGCCAGCAAGGGTAGAAACAACCATCAGAGCAGCGAGCATCGCTGCGATTACTCGTTTTTTCATAGATATTTTCTCCTTTTCTTTTTCCGCCGGCGCCCTTTCCGGGTTCATCCGGCGTCTGCCTTCATGTTGATATATGTAAACAGACCAGTCTAACCTTTGACTGCACCTGAAAACATTCCGCTGATCAGCTGTTTCTGTCCTACGATGAAAATCACCATGGACGGAATGATAATTGCCACAACGCCCGCCATCATCAGCGTAATAGACTGGGCATCTACACTGTTCAGCATACTGATACCGATCTGTACGGTCCGCATTTCTTCAGATCCCGTTACAAGAAGCGGCCACATATACATATTCCATGCATTGATGAATGTATACACTGCCATTGCCCCGATTGCGGATTTTGTAAGCGGAATCAGGATCTTTACAATAAATCTCAGGTTTCCGCATCCGTCCAGTTTCGCCGACTCATAAAGAGAGATCGGGAATGTCATATAGAACTGGCGGAAGAGGAAGATTCCCATTGCGGATGTCAGCGATGGAAGAATCAGAACCAGATAAGTATCCAGAATTCCCATGCTGCTGACCGTCAGATAGTTGGAGATGATAACCGCCTCTCCCGGAACCATCATGGTAGCCATGACAAGCATGAACAGAAAGTTTTTCCCTTTGAACTCCAAAAAGGAGAACGCAAACGCCGCAAGAGAACAGGTAATAATCTGTCCGATTGTAATGCATCCTGCTACAAGGAAAGAATTCAGGATAAACCGTACAAGCGGCACCTGTGTGAATGCCCTGATATAATTTTCAAATGTCGGATGTGATGGAATAATGTTCAGATCCATCGTAAAAAGCTCATCTCCCGGCATAATAGATACGCTGACAGAGTATAAAAGCGGGAACAGCATAAACAGGGCAAAAATGATATTTACAGCAACCAGCACCGTTTTACGGATTCTCTTTTTCCTCAAGGCGCGGGCGTTCATCAGTCTGTGAAGTTTCTCCACTTCCTCTGCATTATAAGAATCAAGCTCTATTGAAATCGTACTATTCATTCCAGCCATCTTAATATTTGACTCCTTTCTTTTCAATCTTGAACATCACAAGTGTCAGTACCATGATGATCAGGAACAGTACAACGGACTGTGCCGCCGCACTTCCAAATTTGTAGTTAAAAAACGCGTCCCTGTAAATTGAATATACAATTACATTCGTGGACTCTCCCGGTCCTCCGGCCGTCAGGATCTTGATCTGTCCGAAGGACTGGAATGCCTGGATGATATTGACTACAAGTGTATAGAACATAATCGGGCTTAATCCCGGAAGCGTCAGACGGAAGAATTTTTGAATTCCGTTCGCCCCGTCTACAGAAGCACGCTCATAAATGGACTCGTCAATGTTTCCAAGTCCTGCCGAAAAATACAGGAAATTGATCCCGCTGTTCAGCCATGCTGTAAGAACCGCCACACAGATCAGCGCATATTTCGGATCTGCGATCCAGTTGATACCCAGTCCGGTCAGTTTGTTCAGAATACCGATTGTCGGGTTCAGAATAATCTTGAAAATCATTGCGGCTCCACTGGACGCAATCGCCATCGGGAGTGCATAGGATGTGCTGAACACCCTGATTCCCGGAAAGGCCTTGCTGCAGAGCACCGCCCCGATCAGACCGATCAGCATGCTGCCGATTACAACGATTACAACAAAAATCACGGTTACTAAAAGACTGTTATAAAATGATTCTGACGTGAGCAGATCCACGTAATTGTCCAGTCCCACAAACACCTTTGCCTGTCCCAGCTTGTCTGTCAAAAACAGACTCAGGTAGATCGTTTTCACAAAAGGATAAAACAGGAAAACCGCAAACACCAGAAAGCAGGGAATCAAATAGAAATAAGCATTTCTGCCCTTCGTTTTCTCCATCAACTGTTTCATTGCTGACCTCCATGATAAAAAATATTTTTCTCTGTATCTGCATCAAAGAAATGCACCCGGTTCATGTCCACATATAAGGTCATTTCATCTCCCGGAGCTCCCTTTGTATCTACCGTAAGCCGTGCCGCATATTCGCCCGCCCTTTGTTCTTTCAGGTAGAAGATGGACTCTGATCCGAGCATTTCTTTTACTACGACTTTTCCGGTCAGCCTGCATCTGGAAGGATTCAGGTTTGCGTGTTCCTTCTTGACTTCTTCTGAAAAATGCTCCGGACGGATTCCAAGAATTACCTTCTTGTCTGCATACTGTCCTGCCAGCAGAGCCGCCTTCGTCTGCGGAACCTCCAGTTTCTGTCCGGATGCCAGCACAAAATCTACACCGCTTCCGTTTTTCCGGATTGTACCCTCCATGAAGTTCATGGACGGGGATCCGATAAATCCGGCAACAAACAGATCCGCCGGATCTTCATAAATTGTTCTCGGCGCATCCGCCTGACGAATAAATCCGTCTTTCATGACAACAATTCTTGTTCCAAGTGTCATGGCCTCGGTCTGGTCATGCGTAACATAAATGATCGTTGTCCCAAGCCGTTTATGTAAATCCGCAAGCTCTACTCTCATCTGGGCTCTCAGCTTTGCATCCAGGTTGGACAATGGTTCATCCATCAGAAATGCCTTTGGTTTTCTCATAATCGCGCTTCCAATGGCAACCCGCTGTTTCTGTCCTCCCGAAAGCTGTCCCGGTCTTCTTTTTAAAAGAGATTCAATGCCAAGAATGGCCGCAGCCTCATGCACTTTCTGATCAATTTCATTTTTCGGAACCTTCCGGATCTGCAGCGCAAAGGCCATATTATCATAGACTGTCATCTGTGGATATAACGCATAGTTCTGGAAAACCATGGACAGGTCTCTGTCCTTCGGTTCCACATAATTACAGAGCTGCTTGTCAATCCAAAGTTCTCCGCTCGTAATTTCCTCCAGTCCCGCAATCATACGAAGTGTAGTCGATTTCCCGCAGCCGGACGGTCCGACAAAGATGACAAATTCGTTATCATGGATTTCCAGATTAAAATCCTTTACCGCGTAATGCTCTTTGTCATAGGATTTGCATACATTTCTCAATGTAATTTCTGACACGGCTTTTTCCTCCCTTTCTGAAGTTTTATTCTCTTTTTCCCTTATTTCTTTCACAACACAAGAGATTATATTGATTCATCATTAATGTTTGATGGAATTTTTGTTAAATGGTCGTTAAAAATTTTTTCCCTCTTGTTTCCTTTTCTTTTCCCTTTATTTCCGCGGTTTTTCAGCGCAAACCGGACTGTTTTTCTTTCTTATTTTCGTAAAATTCCTGTTATTCAATGTAAAATTTACGTATACTTTTTCATAAAAAAAGGACGGGAAGCACATTCCCGTCCGGATTATTTCGTATTATTTTTTTGCAAGTTCCGCCATGGCTGCCGCTGTCAGCTCAATAGATTTCATAAGATTTTCAACCGGCATCTGCTCATTTGGCTGGTGGGCTACATCCGGTTCTCCCGGAAACATCGGTCCGAATGCCACCATGTTTTTAAACATTTTGGCATACGTTCCTCCTCCGATTGCCTTTGGTTCAGGATCTTCGCCGGTTCCCTCCCGGTATACTTCCATCAGTTTCCGGACAAGTTCAGAATCTTTCGGAACATAGAGCATATCAGTTGTTCTGTGTACAAGAATCTCCATTCCATAGGAGGAAAGCGCCGTATGCAGCTGATGATATACCACATCCGCATCACCGTTTTTCGGATAACGGATATCCAGATTCAGATTCATTTCCTCCTCTGTATATTCGATTACACCGAGATTGACAGTTGTCTCACCGGTTTCCTCATCCCGGAAACAGATTCCCAGTGTTTCCCCATTTGTTTCCTTTCCGATTTTCTGGCATACAAAATCAGCCATTTTCTGGAAGTCTCCACCGATTCCCATTCCCCGGACTGCAAGAAGAAGCTTCACAACCGCGTTTTCTCCGAGTTCCGGTCTGCTGCCATGCGCGCTGACTCCTTCTGCCTCAATTACCGTATTTCCATCCCGGATGCTTACTGTAACACTGTCATCTGCAAGCTCATGCTCTCCTTCCAGAACAAGTCTGCAATGAAGCGGCACAATATTTCCGGCAGTTCCGCCCCGGAACTCAAGGACACGGATTTCTCCCTGTTCCGGGTGTTTTTTCCCTCCGATCACGGTTGTCATTCCCTTTTCAAAAAAGATAAGCGGATATTCCGCATCCGGAGTGATTCCCAGCACCGGATGTTCTTCCCCGGCTTCAACATAATGTTTGATGCAGTCACATCCACGCTCTTCATTCGTTCCGAAGATCACACGTACTCTGCGGTCCAGCGGAAGGTTCAGATCCTGAATGGCTTTCATTGCATAGATAGCGCCGATCGTCGGCCCTTTATCATCAGCCACACCTCTTCCGTAAAGGATTCCATCATGGATCTCAGCTCCAAATGGAGGGTATTTCCAGTCATCACCCACCGGTACTACGTCCAGATGTCCGAGAACCGCAATCATCTCATCCCCTTCTCCCATCTCTACGTAACCGGCCTTGTTATCCACATTGCCCGTACGAAATCCTAATTTTTTCCCCAGCTGCAGCGCAAAATCCAGCGCTTCTTTCGGGCCTTTTCCATATGGTGCACCTTCTTCCGGCTCACCGCCTACGCTGTCAATCCGGATACAGTCCTGAATTCCTCCGATAATCTCATCCTGCATTTCCCGGATTTTTTCCCTTAATCTTGTATAATCCATGATTTCATCTCCTCTTTTCTGCTCCATGATTCTGCCTTACTCCTCTGCTTCCGGATATTCATTGCAGAGCAGACGGTATGGTGCTTCATCCTCTTCAATTTCCGGAAATCTTCCGACCTCTTCATAGAAACGGTTATCTACATTGTCATCGTTGCACATGGAAACTTCCCCGATCAGCACATCACCGGTTCCCGGTTCTACATCAAAATCGTGATACTGATGCGGCCAGAGTGTAATACTCTCTCCCGGCTGCAGCCTGACTCCCGTTCCGGCTTTTACCTGATATGACCTTCCGTCCGAATTTACTGTCACATCAGTATCCGCAAGCCCTCCTTCTCCATCATCATTATACAGGTGGATGATCAGAGTTCCGCCGCCCCGGTTAATGATGTCCTCCGATTTTTTCCAGTGGAAATGCATCGGGGAATGCTGTCCTTCTTTCAGCATCAGCAGTTTTTCCGCATAGACTTTTTTATATTTCGGATTATTCTGGTTTCCGTTCCGGATTGTAATCAAAGAAAATCCGACCTTGTCAAAATCTCCCAGCCCGTAGTCCGTAATATCCCATCCAAGCATGTTGTCACGGATCTCATCATACTCATGTCCTTTTTCCCGCCAGTCTTCCGGTGTCCAGTGGCAAAATGGCGGAAGCTCAAATCCATGCTCTTTGATCAATGCTTCCATGTCTTTAATACACTGATTGATTTTTGATCGTTTCATCCTCCCGGTATCCTCCTTACTTGATTCTTTCCTGTGTTACAATCGGAATCTCCTCCTGCAGATAACATTCCATCAGCCGGATACATGCTTCCACATCATCCAGATTGACAATACTGTTCGGCGTATGACCGTATCTGGTCGGGATCGAAATACCAAGTACTTTCACGCCGCCTCCGGATTTATTGATCGCCCCCGCGTCAGTTCCTCCTGCCACAAGCGCATCCCGCTGATACGGAATCCGGTTTCTTTCGGCGCAGTCGATCAGCCCTTTGGTCATCTCACAGTCGCAGATGACACTGCTGTCATTGATTTTGATCGCTGCCCCTTTTCCGAGTACCGGATTCCCATTTTCATCACCCGGGACATCAAAAGATCCGGTAATATCAACAGCGATTCCAAGATCCGGTTTTACTGTTTCTGCCGAAGTTGTAGAACCGAACAGTCCGACCTCCTCCTGTACAGTATATACAAAATAGAGATCATGATAACAGTTTTTGATTCTCTTCAACGCTTCAGTCTGAATATAGCATGCAATCCGGTCATCAAAGGCTTTGGACATCACATTGCGTCCCGCAAGTTCTGCATAATCTCCGCAGAATACCGCGCAGTCGCCCGGTTTGACATACTTTCCGGCCTCTTCCTTTGACATCGCTCCGATATCAATATAAAGTTTGTCAATCTCTTTAGGCTTAACGGTATCTATCGGATCCGTTACTCCGACTGTTCCAACAGTTCCGTTTTCAAAACGTACTCTGTTCATGAAGGAGCACAGTGCGGACACCCCTCCGATCTGCTTCACTTTCAGAAGTCCGTTGTCTAGAATCTTCACTACACAGAGGCCGATCTCATCCATATGTGCCGCACACATGATTTTTTTCTTGTCAGCTCCGCTTCCCCGCTTTAAAACAATCAGATTCCCCATTGCGTCTCTTGTAATTTCGTCCGCATAATCCATGACTTCCCTGATAATCAGGTCGGACACATTTTTTTCCAGTCCGCTTACTCCCCACGTCTGTGTATAATCCTTGATCATTTTTTCTCCTTTTCCCCGGTTCCATTTATTCAAAGATCAGCCGGAATGTCTTAATCTCATATGGTTTAAATACGGTCTCAAAACAGTTTTTGCCGGCCGTAAGTTCTTCTTCATTTTCTTCCAGAAGATTACATTCATATACATGTGCAATCGGATATGCTGTCTGAATCTGTGCTCTGACGCGATTATTTTTATTCTCGTACATTCTGACAATCACGCCGTTTCCATCTTCTGCTTTTTTGATGACTTCCACAAAACAGCTCTCCTGACTGCATTTCAGGAAGCTTTCGTATTCTCCGCCGCAGCCCTCCTGCCTTCCGGTTCTCTTTGCCAGCATCGGCACATTCAGGTTGTATGCCATCTCTACGGTTTTCGCTTCCTGCCATCTTCCCGCATGCGGATAGATGGAATAGGTAAATTCATGCTCTCCGATATCAGCATCTTCGTTCGGATAGGTTCCGGATTTGATCAGAGTCAGACTCATATCACCTTTTTTGATTCCATATCCATACTTACAGTCATTGAGCAGACTGATTCCGGAACTGTTTTCTGAAAGATCCGCCCACTTGTGTCCACACGCTTCAAATTTCGCCGTATCCCAGCTGTAGTTGTTTGTCGTCTCACGTTCCACATTTCCAAACTGGATTTCATATGACGCTCTTGTCGTATTGACATCTACCGGAAAATGTGTTTTCAAAATCACATGATGCGTTTTCCAGTCTGCTTTCGTCCGGAAGTCAATCCTCGGGATCTGGTGATACAGACATACCTGCTGCGTCACTGTCGAATCAAGGAATCCACATTCAAATTCCACTACCATGCGGACTTCTCCATTTTCAATAACTCTTGCCGGAGAATACCAGTCTGCCTCATAAGGTTTTCTCTGATAAAACACGTCAATGTCCCAGTTATCCCACTGCATCGGACGGTCTTCATATGTCCGTAGAACGTTACCGCACCTGCCTTCCTGAATCAGCTCTTTTTCTGCTTCTTTTTCATAGAGCGACGTAATTTCCATCTTCTCATTAAAACAGACCTTGATAAATGGATTCTCAAATGTGTAATCCCATTCTTTTCCGGTACTTTCTTCGAGTAATTCCTCTGTTTCATATAATTTTTTATATCCAAGCGGCGGAATATGGCTTACATAGAGCAGATATCTGCCATCTGCCGTTTTTTGCGCAGGCACATTTCTTCCGTCTTCATCTACAAGTCTCGGGATTTCTGTTCCATCATCCAGCACTACGAGATCATCTCTCTCATATCCCTGGGTATTCATCACTACGACGCCTTCTTTTTCCATTGAAAGCCTGCCGACAGCCGCGGATACAACCCGATTCAATTCCTCTTTTCCCGCCTCTTCAATTTCATGATACTCTTTATCTGTCTGTTCGTACACCGGTTTGATACTGGAACCCGGTACAATATCATGGAACTGGTTGATGAGAAGAATATCCCAGCCCTTGTCCAGCACATTTTGAAGCTGTTCATCTTTTTCTATACCGGCCATACAGGAGGCCGTCTCCATCTGCGTGTACAGAATCTCGTTCTTTCTGTTACTCCGCTTGTTTCTTGCCATGGAAGTCAGAGTTCCCCTGTGGTATTCGAAATACAGTTCTCCATCCCAGGTCGGCATGTCCGGAAGATCGTGTATCTTTTCATATGTCCGGTCAAAATAATCCTGTTCAAATTCCTGACGGATTTTCGGAATTCCCGGTATTCCGTATTTCAGCCTTTCGGCACTCTCCAGCATTTCTTTGGTCGGACCGCCGCCTCCATCGCCGAATCCAAAGAGCATCAAAGTATCTTCTGTCAGATCACGGTTCTGGAACCGTTTAAATGTTCCGAGCGCCATATTTGGGTTTACGATTCCTGTATAGGTCGTTGTATTTCTTGTATCAGAGAAAGAAATATTCAGTCCCTGATCCTTATCATAATCCGTTGTTGTCGGCATAAATGCAAAGACTTCCGATCCATCGATTCCCTTCCATATGAATGTATCATTCGGAAGCTGGTCGTACTGATTCCATGCGATTTTCGTTGTCATGAAATATGGAATTCCGGATTTTTTCAGAATCTGCGGCAGTGCGGCAGAATAACCGAAAACATCAGGGAGCCACAAAGATTTACTTTCTTTTCCAAACTCCTCCAGAAAGAAACGATGACCCTTGATGATCTGTCTGACAAGTGATTCTCCTCCCGTCAGGTTGCAGTCTGCTTCCAGCCACATGGCTCCGTCTACTTCCCATCTGCCTTCCCGGATCCGTTCTTTGATTTTCTCATACATTTCCGGCTCCTGCTCTTTTACAAACTGATAGAGAATCGGCTGACTGGACATGAATTTATAGTCCGGATACTGCTCCATGAGACGAAGTACAGTAGAAAAGCTGCGAAGTACTTTCTCCCTTGTCTGCTCCACCGTCCAGAGCCATGCAATATCAATATGTGTATGCCCGATGGCGCTGACTGTCGGACACTCCCGTTCTTCACTATAGAAAGCTTCTTTTAAAATCTGTTCAGCCTTTTCAATCGAACTGTAAAATTTCTCCGAGTATGCATCCCGCAAATCAAGTGCATCCAGCGCCGGTGCCATACTTTGAAGTACTCTTCTGTAGTTTTCTTCGTCCGCCTTTTTCAATACATAGGCACTCTGAAGAGGAATCAGCAAATCATAATACAGTTTCTGTACCCGGTCATCTACTGCAATAAGGTATGTATGAATCACAAGATCCCCTTCTACCATCCCGCTATAGGCAAGAACCGCAATTTCATAAGAGTCACCGGCCTTGGCCTTTCCTGAGATTGTCACTTCCCGATGATTCACATCAATCCCCTGAATCAACTGTCCGTCCAGATAGAAAATCATCTGCGGATTCGTTGCATCCCATTCACCTTCCCGTCCTGTTGTAATCAGGAACTCCACATGCTTCCCGTCCATAGATTCCGGGATCGTAATTGTTGTACGGAACCACCGGTGGGCATCCACCTGATTCCACGCCGTTCCCATTACATAGTCTTTCCATTGTCCATCAATTGCACATACATGCCCGCCCTTTTTCCTTCCTTCCAGGCTTTTATAGGCTGTAATTTCTCTTTTTTCTACAATAATCATCTTTTCGATATCTTCTCTCAGCCTTTGCGCCCGCCCCAGTTCAAAAATCAGATTCATATTACCTCCCGGTGCCATAAGCTATATTATAGGTTGGATATAGCGTATCATTTTTTGTGCAATATGTCAATTCCTGACGGGTGTTTTCCCCAATAGTTGTAAATTCTTTGAACAATTTCTTCTATAAACAGGAAAATCCCGAAGTTCATCTCCGGAATTTTCACTGCATACATTGCTGCCTTGTTACTTCTTCTTCCAGTACACCTGAAATGCTTCTTCCTCAATATCAAACAGCGGTTTCCAGGTCAGATCCCGATACTGAAATTCCAGCCCTGTTTTGCGTACTTCATCAGCTGCCTTTTGACCGTCAAGATCCAGTTCCAGAAAATTCTTGTCACCGCTCAAGGCCGCCAGGACATATGGTCCGTACAGCAGGGTATGAAGTTCCGGACGGTCCGGGGTCTTTTCCAGATAAAATCCGCACGGGAACAGGCAGCGGATTTCATGCCTGCCTTCCGGCACATCCATCTGGATATATCCATCCGCTTCGGTCCATCCATTCTGTTCCACACTATCCATCCAGATTTTTCTTCCTTCCCGGCTCCATTTTGGAATCCGGATATACATCGGGAATTCTCTCTTGCTTTCCACTTCCAGAATAACCGATTCCGGAGCTTCCATCTCTGTTTTCTGACGGATGGTGATTCCGGCCTCTTTCCATTCCAGCCTGGATTTTACAAACAGATTGACAAACAGTTTCTCTCCCTGATATGCGTAAATCATATCGGCATATTTGAAATGACTCTCCATTCCCGTTCCATGGCAGCAGGAATTCTCATGCTCAAATTCTTTATGGAATCCCGGAGCCAGCGGCATAAAGTATACCGTTTCTCCCGTTGCACCATGTTCTCTGCCTCCAAGAATATGATTGGTCATTGTCCTCTCATAATAATCCATCATTTCCTTTTTATTCTCATACCGGTACAGCTCTTTTGTGAGCTTCAGCATATTATAGGATGCACAGCTTTCCGCTGTATGCTTTGTCAGGAGATTCCCGATGCACCCCGGACCGTGAAACATCTCATTTTCTCCGGTTCCTCCGATCGTATATAAGTGCGACTCTGTTACCGCTTTCCAGAAATAGGAAGCAATGTCATAATACCGCTTTTCTCCGGAGGCACGGAATATTTCCATTGCCCCTATCACCTGAGGAATATGCTGATTCGCATGCAGGTTTTCCAGCGCATCAATCCCTTTTTCCATTGGCAGAAACAGCTTTTCGTTATCAAAATATCCGGCGGTCTCCAGGAATTCTTTCTTTCCGGTAATCCGGTACAGTCTGGCCATGACGTCATTCATTCCACCATATTCACCCGCAATGTACATTCCCCACATCTTCATCCGCTTTTCCCTCGGAAGCCCCGAAAGACGGCGATATACCCACTCACCAAGTTTTACGGCAATTTCAAGTGCCTGGTCAATTCCGACAAACTCATAACAGTCCAGAAGACCTGCAAAAATCTTGTGAAGTGTATAATAAGGAGCCCATATCTCAGGATACGGGGTGTATTCCTCCAGCTTATCAAACTGATCTTCCGGGTACCCGCTTAAAAATCCTTTCCGGATTCCCGGTATTTTTTCAAAAGCATCCTGACATTTGCCAAGTTCCTCAATCATATAACATGCTTTTTCTTTAATCGTTTTGTTTCCGCCTGCCTTATAGCAAAGCGCAAGCGCTGACAGATAATGACCGCTTGTATGCCCTTTGAGATGACATTCCGGCGCGTCCCATCCGGTCATCGGCTCTGCTCCTTTCACATCCAGCCCGCTGGCCTCCCTGAAATTATAAAGCATTCTGTCATCATCCATCTGAAGCAGAAATTCCTGCATCTCCTCCTGTGCTGTATAAAATCTGCTTCCCTCCTCCAGGACTGCTTCTCCATGGTCAAAATAGCCAATCAGCGGTTCTGTGTTCTTTTCCACTTTCTGAATCTCTTTTTTGACTGTCACTTTGCAGAAAACCGGAAAGTCCAGGCCGTCCAGCATGCCTTCCTCCCGAAAGTTTCCGACCCGTTCATATACTCTTTGCGCACCCTCTTTCCAGTTTATCCGGTGTACCAGTGTCTTCCCGTCTCTGGTATGAATCACAGCCACATACGGAAGATAAACCTGTACCCCCGCCTGTGCCTCCAGCTCCGGTTCTTCTACACTTTCAACCACTATTTGAGGCTTCTCTTCCAGGATACAGACTTTATACTCTTTCTCCTCTGTAACACCGCCGGCACAAAATGTTGCCCATAGTGAGATCGTCCGGTCTCCCGTCCCGTACGGAGGTCTTTTTACATTTCCTTCAGAATCCAGGAAGCGCTCGTGTCCTGATTTCCAGATAATTTCTGACCCATACTTTCCCTTTTTGGGAAGATTCAGATTAAACTCTACTGTATTCAGATTACCAAGGTACAGGGCTTCCATGTCTTTTTTGATGATTTCTTTCGCTTCCACGTTCTTTCTCCTTTTCATTTGCTCTTTAAAAACAGATTGGTGTAAAAATGGAGCCATTGCTCCATAGATGTTCTTTCATCTAGTCTGCAACGGCTCCTGTGGAGATATAGTTCTCCGTATCCCGTCTGACATCCTCCAAAGTGATGGATGCAAGTTCTCTTTCCATTGCGGTTTGCACACGTTCCAGCTTATCATCCAGTATTCTGTGAATATTTCTCCCGACAGGACAGTCGGCATTTGGATTCTCATGAAAGTGGAACAGTTCTCCATTTTCAATACACTCCACTGCACGGTAAATATCGAGAAATGTGATTTCACTTAATGGTTTGGCAACCGTTGTTCCTCCTGAACCCCGTGCCACATTTACAAGCCCCGCCGCCTTCAGCTGCAGAAGAATCTTCCGGATAATCACCGGATTTACATTGGTACTCTCCGCAATTAAACTGCTTGTGACCTTATGATCTTTTCCAAACACATCGATACAGGCAAAAATGTGTACTGCCAGAGTAAATCTACTTGAAATCTGCATCGTAAATTCCTCCTTCATGCATACTATTTTATCCGCATTTCGATGTAATGTCAACGATTACAATATGGTCTAACGGACAAAATTTGTTCTGATCGGATCTTCCTTTTCCGGCAGTCCATATGTTTCTTTTCCGAGCTTAATACTCTTCATCAGAAATGCCATATTTCTGGCAAGTGTGCGCATACTCTGCAATCCTTCCGCATCCTCTGCGGCCTCTCCCGGCTCTCTTCCGTGAATGCTGTTCCAGTACTGTCCGGATGCTACCGGCATGCCTGAAATAGTAAAAAATTTATTCAACTCATCAAAAGTAGAGGAAAGTCCACCTCTTCTGGCTACTGCCACCGCAGCACCGACTTTCATTGTTTTATCAAAATGTGTACTGTAGAAAAGTCTTGTCAGAAATGCTACCAGTGTTGCATTTGCTGACGCATAATAGACCGGTGATCCTACAACAAGTCCGTCACATTCCTCAAACTTCTCTGCCGCCTGATTTACAATATCATCAAAGACACATCTGCCTTTCTCGAAACACTGCCCGCAGGCTATGCAGCCTCTGACCGGCTTGTTTCCGACATGCAGAATTTCTGTCTCAATTCCCTCTTCTGCAAAAATTTTTTCCATTTCCTGCAAGGCAATCGATGTATTCCCGTTTTTCTTCGGACTTCCATTGATCATCAATACTTTCATGATATGTACCTCCTGACTCAAAATTGATGTTTCCCAACAATACTATTATAACACCAGAAGGCCGGTTTTCAAATCTTCTTTATAACGGCCGGAAAGGATATCCGGCTGCCCGCCGGAGCAATCACAGGAGTTTCTGAAACTCTTCCACTGTCGTTCCATATTCCTCTGCCGCCTGCTCCAGCGTCAGAAGATGTTTCCGGTAAAGATTAATCAATGTTTCTTTTCTGCCCTCCATCTGTCCTTCTTTTCGGAGTCCTTCCTCATACTGCTCCTGATTGAACTCTTCCAGAATCACGTCCTTCACCTCCGCACTGTTTTTCTTCAGGAATTCTTTCAGTATATCCTGTTCAATACAGTTCTTCTGAGCTTTCCGAACCGCTTCTTCTATGGAAAATCCATGCTTCTGGTTCTCCCGGACCTCGTTTACAAAGTATGCGTACTCCCACAAAATTTTGCAGTTTTCCAACAATTCTTCGTTATGTCCCAGGTTAATATTAATCACCATTACATTGCACTCCAAAGCTACCTGCCCTGTGAATTCCGATTTCATGAACGCATCCGAAAGCTTCAATTCCTGGTATTCGTCTTCCGCCTTTCCTCCATTATAGAATACCACATATACCGGAACCGGTAAAGGAATCTGCCCGGAGCTGTAAATATTAAGGTCCATTTTCTTTATATAGTTTTGATAAATTCTCGCCAGATAGAAAAGTCCACGTACGGGCATATTCGGATTCACTGTGCTTTGGTGTTCGTACAGATTCATAATGCTGGAAAAAAGAAAAGATACGTCGTTTTTCATTCCTACATAAATAACATCTTCCAGTGTTGTAATTTCCATTTCATCGGGGTTTGTGTAAGAAGAGTTGTTCAATGCATTGTAGAGAGATAAAAGATTTTTCCTGTCCCGGAAGATCATTCGGAAAAGTGTGTCTTTGTACTTTCGATTAACACTGCTGTTTTGAGATATGGTTTTTCTGTGAGTTTTAGATATGGTTTTTCTTTGCTTTTTACGCATAGGCAGAAGCCTCCTTTGAATTGAAAATAAATCAGATTTGAACATAGATTTGTGATTAGATTACTCTCTCAGCATAGCAGAATCCGCGGTAAAAAGCAAGGGCGCAGATTTTTCTGCGCCCCAAAAATACTTATGTAATTTTTAGCCTTTAATACCAGACTGTGCAACACCTTCAATGAACTGCTTCTGGAAGATGAAGAACAGAATGACAAGTGGAACTACAGCTAATACTGCTCCGGCCATCTGCATTGGATATTGGGTGGTGTACTGACCCTGCAGAGTTGCAAGAGCCGGTCCAAGAATCATTTTATCTGTAGAAGTATTAACGATCATTGGCCACATAAAGTCATTCCATGCAAACTTTACTGTAAAGATTACCAGCGCTACAATGCCTGGTTTTACAAGCGGAAGCATGATTTTTCCAAAAATCTGATAACGGCTGCATCCATCCAGAACTGCAGCTTCTTCAAGTTCTTTCGGAAGAGACATGAAGAACTGTCTCAGAAGGAATGTACCAAATGCACTGAACAGGTTAGGAAGCATCAATGCCGGCAATGTATCAAGCAATCCCAATTTCTGCACAATCAAATACTGAGGAATCAGGAAGATCTGTCCCGGAACCATAAGTACTGAAAGAAGAAGAACGAAAATAATGTTCTTGAACGGGAATTCAATTCTTGCAAAAGCATATGCTGCCATCGCACAAAATGCAACCTGAACTGCTGTTGTAACTACAGCCGAAATAATGGTGTTCATATATACCGTAGCAAACGGAATAGCTGTCAATATTTCCTGATAAGAATCTGTTACCCATTCTGTCGGTAAAATTGTTGGCGGAATCTGCATCGCTTCGCCATTTGTTTTGAAGGATGTCAAAATCATCCAGAGAAACGGGAATACAACAATTATTGTTCCGGCCAGAAGGATCAGATGGACAATCAGATGATTTATTTTTGCTTTTCCTCTCATTGATCTTTTCCTCCTTAATCGTAATTAACCCATTTCTTCTGTCCCCACATCTGAACAACCGTAACTAACATAATAATTACGAAAATCAAAATGGAGATTGCCGCCGCATATCCCTTATATCCATAGTCAAATGCGGTACGGTAGAATAACATAACAACTGTCTTCGTACTTTCGTATGCCGGATTCGTCTTACCGATCATCATGAAGATAACGTCGAATACCTGGAATCCACTGATAATTCCTGTAATCATGGTAAAGAAAATCGTTGGTGTCAGCATCGGAATCGTAATCTTAAAGAACTGCTGAATCGGTCCGGCCCCGTCAAGCGCTGCCGCTTCATAGTAGCTGTTGGAGATTCCCTGCATACCGGCCAGAAGGATAATCATATCGTATCCAACTTTCATCCAAAGTCCAACCAGCATAATGCAGAATAGTGCTGTACTTGGATCTGTCAACCATCCATGTCCCTCTCCGCCAAGCGCACGGATCGCACTGTTCAGAACACCCATCTGCTCATTGTAGATCCATTTCCATACCATAGCAACAGCTGCTGCCATTGTTACAGACGGAAGGAAGTACAATGTACGATAGATGGATTTTCCTTTAATCTTAGAGTTCAAAAGTGCTGCAACCAGAATAGAAAGGAACAGCCCAATCGGCACTGTAAACACTACGTATTTCAACGTTGTTCCAAGTGCTGCCCACACTTCTTTGTCCCCGATCAACTGTTTATAGTTTTCAAGGCCACAGAAAGTCGTCATATTAAACTTGTTTACATCGTTAAAACTGAACCATACATTCTGAATAAAGGGCCAGATATAAAATACAAGAAGACCGAGTGTAACCGGTGCGATAAAAATATAGCCCGCAATCCAGTCCTTTTTCTTCCAGGAAAGGCCCTTTTTAGAGCCTTTCGCTACTGCTTTATTTTCAGGCATTTACTTATCACCTACACTTATTCTGCGAGTAATGCATCCGCCTCTTCTTTTAACTGTGTACAAGCTTCTTCCAGAGTCATAGTTCCGTCATAAGCCTGTTTGAGGTACTGTGCTTCCAGATCGTACAGCTCAGCTGCTTTGTTGCAAACCGGAAGTGGATATGCTTCGTCTGCATGGTTTGTATAAGCTGCAAGGTTATATTTGTCATTTGCTTCTCCGAAGCAGTGCTGAGCATCTGTTCTCGCGGAGATAACTACACCTGTTTCGCCCTGGATCTGCTGTGCTTCTGCACTTCCAAGCCAGATTGCAAATTCTGTAGCAGCATCTTTGTTCTTGGATCCTTCGTATACGCAGTAAGCAAGACCATTAATAACATTGTCTTCTTTTCCGTTGAATGTAGGAATTTCTACACAATCAATTTTGTCTTTAATTGTTTCGTTTGCAGCATATTCCGGAACCATGTAAGAACCTGCAAATGTCATGGCAATCTGTTCACCTTCAAACATTGCATCTGATCCTGTTTCAGAAAGTGCGGAAGAACTCGGAGATAATCCGGCATTGATCATATCAATCCAGCACTGGATACCAGCCATTGTCTTCTCGTCTGTGTATCCTGTCTCTGTAGCGTCATCATTTAAGATCCATCCATCGTTAGCAAATACTGTCTGATAGTACCATGTCTGGAAGTCTACCGGGCAGGCAAACGGATATACACCATCCGGAAGTTTGTCTTTCAGTTCTGTTGCCAGAGCTACAAGATCTTCATATGTCATATCGTCTGTCGGGTATGCAACACCTGCCTGATCAAACATTTCTTTGTTGTACCATAATGCGTTTGTATCGAAGTCCTTCGGTACACCATAATTTTTACCATCACGCACATAGTTGTTAACCAGAGTCTCAGAATAGCTGTCATTGATATCAGAATCAGCAATTGCATCTGTCAGATCTGCAAGGATACCACCTTCTACATAAGAGTCAAGGTGAAGTACGTTTACCCAGAATACGTCTGGAGCTTTTCCACCTGTTGCAGATGTTTCCAGCTTTGTGAAGTAATCTTTGTATGGTGTCAACTGAATTTCAATAGTTACATCGTCATGCTCTTTTTCATAAGCTTCAGCCATCTGCTCCATCGCCGGTCTCTGATTCTCATCCCAGATACCAAATACGATTTCTGTTTTTCCGTCAGCACTTTTACCATCACCGCCGCAACCAGCAAGGAGGCCGGCGCCGAGAATAGCTGTCAAACCAACAGCCGTAATTTTTTTGAGGTTCTTTTTCATAATAACACTCTCCTTTTCTTTTTTAGCTTTCGCCAGTTTCTCGCATATATGAAATGGTGTCCCATTTACATATCAAACATTAATTTCTTAATGTATCCAGATCCACTACAGCACCACCGTGTAATCTGGATTGTTCTGCAGCAAGCGCACAGTAGTGACTTTCTACAGACTGCTCTACAGTTGTAGTTCTTCCGGAAGGGCCCTTCCCTTCGAGCAGCATATCAATAAACTCTTCTACCATTCTGACATCTCCGCCGCCGTGTCCGGAGAAATCCGTAGCAATTTTGTTTACATCGATTGTCTGCGTTTCTTGACCAAACGGTGTAATCTGAATTGTATTAGCTGTCATATCGGCGATAATCTCGCCTTTTGTTCCCATAAACTTTGCATAACGGCTTCCAGTTCCTGTAAAGCCGCACATCGTATGGCTGATCGTTGAACCATCTGTCATCTTTAAGTTCACGACCTGATGGTCAACCACATTATTGTCACAGTAATACACGCACCGACCATAAGGTCCCGTCTTGATCGCCTCTGTTACACTCTCTACTGTAGGATGCAGCGTCAGTACATTCACCGGCCACTCTGTATGACCATTTTCAACGCCAATTTCCGGATGTTTCAGATAAATCTTCTCTGCATCATACGGACAACTGTCCTTTACTTTACATCCATCCATACAGCGGTGAGCAGCACCTTCCGGAGCGCAATCTTCTTTGAATAAGTATGTATCCCCAAAAGAAGATACCGACTCGCATGTCTTTCCTGTCAGCCACAGCAGTAAATCCATATCGTGACAGCACTTCTGCAAAATCATAGGGCTGGTCGTATTGGAATTTCTCCAGTTTCCTCTGACAAAACTATGTGCCTGATGCCAGTATCCAACATTTTCAATAGACATAACTGAAACAATATCACCCGCTACTCCCGAATCAATAACTTCCTTTACTTTAGAGTAGATAGGTGTATATCGGAGCACATGACATACAATAACCTGTCTGTCGCATTCTTTCGCGACTTTAACCAATTCTCTGCACTCATCCAGATCCGGTGATATCGGCTTTTCAAGAAGCAGATGATATCCTTTTCTCAACGCCGGTATAGCCTGCCTTACATGCTGCTGATCCTGCGTTGTGATGAACATCACATCAGCAAGCTTGTCCTGTGCAATCAGATCTTCCGCACTTACGAAGCATCTTTCCTGAGGAATATGGAACTCTTCCGCCACTTCCTTTACCTTATCAGGATCAATGTCTGCGATTGCTACAATTTCCATTTTCTCCGGAAACTTTTTTACCGCCTGTGCGTAAGTATCTTTCCCACGGCTTCCCAGACCTGCCAAAGCAATTGTAATCTTACCGCCCAACATTACCCCTCACTTTCTTCCTTTATATTGTAATTTTCAACTATCGATTGACTTAATTATATAGTTTTTTATGCATAAATGCTTTTCCTATCGTCCTGTTATATTGTCAAATCATCCTGCTTTTAGTCTAATTGCATAATACACATTCTTATCATTTGTTTTGTCTGTACACCTTGTCCTATTTTTTCAGTTTGATTTTTGTATATTAGCACAATAAAGTGCCGCTTTAAAAACACGGCGGAATCTATATGATTTCAATGCTGTCACATAAATTCCGCCATTTTCATTTATATTTACTTTTTAAGCAATCTCATATGTCTGTTTTTCAAAGTCAACCGTTACCTGCGTTCCGTCTGAGAACGTAGTCCGCTGAATCATCGGATTGCTGTCTACCATCTCATGACGTACCATCTCGCATTTTGCAACTTTTTCATGAAGGTCCGAAACCACTTTGCAGCGTTTGATATCTTCTTCCAGCTTTAATTCCACACCTGCTTCAAATGCACCGTCAAAATTCGGATAAGCGGCGTCACGGATCAGGTAAGGTGCTCCGCCGTTCAGAAGCGCATACAGCATGTAGTCTTCTTCCTCACTTACTTTATCCATCATCCACGGTTCGATCACGCAGTCATGATAAACAAGGTTATAAAGCGGTACCGGAATTCCCTGCTTTGGTTCTCCCGGCTGGCGCAGCATGAAATCATACGGCGCGTAATGGCAGAATACCAGACTTGGTACTGCCCAGTCGCTTACCTCTTCAGAACTTGGAAGAATTCCTTTTGAAAGAAGGTATTCAAAGCATTTTGCACGGAATTCATAACAGTCTCTTCTTGTCATTCTGTGCATAGGATTATCGCACTCGTCTCCCTCATTACATGTAAATACGTCCAGATAAGCACCATCCAGACGGATTCCGTTTTTCTCAATTTCCTGGAAGTTTCTCTTTACATAGTAAGGAGCCTGTGTCGCGCACAGATAGGACTGTGGTCCGCCCGCCCATCTCTGATGTTTTGGAATGCTTCCATCTGTGAGACGGCAAGCATAATTTTCATCAAAGCTTGGAGCTGCCAGATAGTAATCTCTGTACTGATCATGGATTCCAAACATATATCCGCATTCATGCATGGTATCTGCCAGAGATTTCATGCCTTCCCATCCGCCGGCCTCTTTACATGCCGGAAGGTAATCCGGATGCTGATTATCGTATCCCGGCTGTGCCCATCCGTCCAGATGCAGATACAGCTTTTCTACGCCGAGATCATGAAGATGACGGATTTCTTTTTCTCTTGTTTCAAATGTAGTCAGATGGTTGTTTTTCTCCGGATTTTCCGGGTCAAAGAAATCAGAATTCGGCTGCACTTCTGTCTTGATTCCCTTATGTACAAATGCACATCCGATCAGGTCATTTACAGAAGGATTTCTTGCTGCTTTTTCTTCCAGTGTTCTGAGTCTTCCCTGTTCATTGACATAATTTCTGTATACTTTACAAAGATCATTATAATCGCAGTCAGATAACAGAGTATATTTCATAATTCTTCTGTAATCCATTTTTCCAAGACTTGGCTCAAATCTCACGCTGACATGAGAATATGGTCCGTTTGCCGGATGCTCTGCCTGATATCCTGCATTCCACGGCGTTACACAGATCGCAATATATCCTGCACATCCTCGTACCTGGCCAAACCACGGCATATATCCTCCTGCAGTTCCGAAAAATCCGTCAAAAATCACCGGTTTTAACTCCTGCGGCCATGTATTCGGGATCAACATGCCCTGTTCCTGATTCAGAAGTGTATACCAGTCTTCTTTCGCTTCTTCAAATTCCATTTCACCCGGCCAGAGCACTTTCTGCACCTGAAGCCCCTCTTCTTTTACAGGAATCCACTCAAAAAACACATCCCCTGTTGCCTCTTCAATCCACACAAATGTTTCAAAGGTGTAAGGAGTTTCTGTACCGTTTACACAAAATCCCTCATAAACACTGAGGATTCCGCTTCCCGTTCCATTCTCGGCTTTTTCATGTGAAATTCTGCTGGCATCCTGAAACAGAAATTCTCCTTCTTCACAAATCATCTTCGGTACATAATTACCGGCCCATCTCCATGCTTCCTGATCTCTTCGCATCTCAAAGGTCAGCTTATTCTCATCGAATATAAGAGTTGTACCTGCTTTAGTGATCTCAATCATACCAATTTCCTTCCTTTTTGTCCATTTTGTTCAGTTTCACCCTATTGTATTTCCAATTATACATGGTTTTGCATAAACCCGCTTGCCTTATTATCTGATTTTCTTGTCTTATTATCCATATTCTGCTACAATAACGAAAAGGAGGCAGCTTCATGACCTATGTAAAAACACATTTAAAAAGAGAAATTGTCATTAATTCCATTATTACCATACATTATTTTGAATACATACGGGATTTTATTTTTCATGGCGAAGCTCATGATTTCTGGGAATTTGCCTATGTAGACAAGGGAAGTGTCCGGATCCAGGCCGGTGAGGAACAGTATCTTCTTCATGCGGGTGATATCATCTTCCACGAGCCAAACGAATTTCATGCAATCGAATCTGTCGGCAATACATCTCCGAATCTTGTTGCCGTATCATTCGTTACCCACTCTTCTGCTATGCAGATATTCAGGCAGAAGCGTTGTACTTTGACAATGGAAGAACGTACCCTCATATCCAAATTGATCAGCATTGCACGCGAAACACTTGCCACTCCGATGAACCTTCCATCCATCGAACAGGTTAAACTGCGCCCCAATACACCGTTCGGCTCTGAACAGCTGATTCTTCTTTATCTGGAGCTTTTCCTGATCACCGTTGCGAGAAATCACGGTGCCCAGAACACATCCACCCAGAGTCCCGCACCAACGTTTTCTCCGGAACGTGCAATGAATAAGAGTGAACGCATGGAGAAAATCATTGAATATATGGAATTCCATATCTGCGAACAGCTTACAATCACAGATATATGTGAGGCACATTCTCTAAGCCGTTCTGCCCTGCAGGCACTGTTCCACAAAGAAAAGGGCTGCGGCGTTATTGAATATTTTAACAATATGAAAATCGAACGTGCCAAGGATATTATTCGTGATGGTACGATGAATTTTACAGAAATTGCATATTTTCTTTCCTACAGCTCGCTGCAGTATTTTTCCAAACAATTTAAAAAAGCAACCGGAATGTCCCCGTTGGAGTATTCATCCTCCGTCAAAGGCATCAGCCGGTCACTTCGAAGAGAAGATACAGGGAGAAACATTTAAGTTTCTCCCTGCTGTTTTTCCCATTTTTATATTATTTATCTCCATATCCATCCGGATTCTGGCTCTGCCATCTCCAGGAGTCTTCGCACATTTCTTCCAGTCCGCGTTCTGCTACCCAGTGCAGTTCATTCTTCGCCTTTGTAGCGTCACAGTAACAGGTTGCAATGTCTCCTGCACGGCGCGGTTTAATCTCGTAAGGGATTTCTTTTCCGCATGCCTTGCTGAATGCTTTTACCATGTCAAGTACGGAATATCCATTTCCTGTTCCCAGGTTGTATACGGATACGCCCGCTTTTTCTTTCAGCTTTTCTACAGCGCGTACATGTCCAATAGCAAGGTCTACAACGTGGATGTAATCGCGCACTCCTGTGCCGTCATGAGTATCGTAATCATTTCCGAATACGCCGAGTTTCTCTAATTTGCCGATGGCAACCTGAGTAATGTACGGGATCAGGTTGTTCGGGATTCCTTTCGGATCCTCGCCGATTTTTCCGCTCTTATGCGCACCGATCGGATTGAAGTAGCGGAGCAGTACCACGTTCCATTCCGGATCTGCTGTATGTAAATCCGTCAGGATCTGCTCTAACATCCATTTTGTCCAGCCGTATGGGTTGGTACATGTTCCTTTCGGGCATTCTTCTGTGATCGGGATAAATGCCGGATCTCCGTAAACCGTTGCAGAAGAGCTGAAAATAATATTCTTCACGCCGTGATTTCTCATAACATCACACAGCACAAGTGTACCGGCAATATTATTATCATAGTATTCGATCGGTTTTACAACAGATTCTCCTACTGCTTTGAGTCCTGCAAAATGAATAACAGATTCGATATCTGCTTCTTTATCGAAAATTTCATTCATTGCCTCTTTGTCGCGGATGTCTGCTTCATAGAATTTCACAGTTTTTCCTGTGATCTCCTCCACTCTTTTCAGAGCTTCTTTAGAAGAGTTATATAAATTGTCCACAACAACTACTTCATATCCTGCATTTAAGAGCTCCACACAGGTATGGCTTCCAATAAAGCCCGCCCCTCCTGTTACTAAAATAGACATGCCTTTTCCTCCTTGATAAATTGATTCATTTCTTACATTATCAGGTTGATTATATCACACTTTTCACTATTTTTGATACTTTTTCACGATTTCGTTCATTGTATCCCACTTTGCTTCCATATCCTTGACCAGTGTAAACTGTGTTCTGCATCTGTCCAGATTGTGGTTTTCTCTGT
>NZ_BSBO01000016.1:0-75641 GCF_027924685.1 Sellimonas catena | reverse complement strand
TACGTGTTTTATTTTGCAACTAACATCATAAAGAAAAACTGTATGATTGGGAAGTAGGGATTTTCTCTGCTTCCCTTTTTATTTAGGAAAAATTCCTATTTTTGCCAATAATAATTATACACTAACGTCCTATCTTTTCTTCCTAAAACTCGAAATTTCATAACTCTCCCGAAACCCGACAAGAGCCGCACGTATCTTTTCCGTGCAGCTCTTGTCTTCATGAAGCTTTATTGTGCCAGTCTGTAGATTGCCTCCAGATAGATTTTCATCCACAGATCCAGTTTGTCCAGTTCCAGATATTCATTTTTCTGATGCATCAGATCCGGCTGTCCAGGAAGAACAGCCCCAAACGCTACACAGTTTTCCAGTGCTCTCGCATAGGAGCACGCTCCGTCCACCTGTGGTTCTGCGTCATAATCCTGTGTTATCTCCCGGTAAACATCCATCAGTGTGGTTACAAGGAAGCTGTCTTTTGGCACATAGATTGCTTCTGTAATCTGAGGATTTTCAAACCGGAACCGGCTTCCTTCCAGATTCTTTTCCAGCAGATCCTGCACTTCTTTACATTTGTATGTAACCGGAACCCGGTTATCAATGGACAGGATCAGTTTTCCATCAATGACTTCCACTTTCCCCACATTAAAGCTTAGAGCCCCTGAGATCTCGTCGGAAAGAGCGATTCCAAGACCTTTTCCCTGAAGGTCAAATCCAATATTCTTCATATACCAAGAGTTAATATGTAAAGGGTGGTTTCTCCCACCTAATACATATGACTGCGGCTCATTTGTGGTGAATGGAACAGCAGTTGTAGGAAAGGAGAAGAAAAGTCCGTATAACCGCTGGAAATCAACACAAAAAGGAGCTAATTTTTATGAAATCTCTATTTGAGGAAATGGGCGGCACTTACCGTCAGGAGGGCGATTATCTCATTCCAAACCTTGCGCTGCCAGAGGAACCGGAATACCAGATTGGCAAGTATGGGCGTATGCGCCGCAGCTATCTGAAAGAACATCGCCCTATTTTCTACACAAACCTGCTCACAAACGGAACGCTGCATCGGCACCTTGCCGAGATCGACCAAGCCTGCAACGAGCGCATGGAAATCATCGTTTCTGCAATGGTGAAGCAAGAAGGCGTGACCGAAGCACTCAAAGCTGCCGATCAAATGGAATGGGTACGCCGCATGAACAGCATCCGCAGCCGCGCGGAGGAAATCGTTTTGACCGAGCTTGTATATGAATGACAAATGCCCGTTATCGGTTGCGTGGCCGATAACGGGCATTTTTACACTTTAGTTCTTTTGTTCCGTGCTGGCTACCAGACGGTCAAAGTCGCTCTGATACAGATGATCCTGAATGACGCGGTACTGCTCAAACTCGCTTTCGGCAAAGGCTTTTGCAATGGCAGCGGTGACTTTTCCCTTATTTTGCAGAATCTCTGCATCATTGAATTGCAGAAAAGCGTCCAGCTTGGAGGCCCAATCTGCCATGGTCATGGGAATATGCCGTCTGGCCTGCCGGGTAGCATAGTCCAGATACATGGTGACGATTTCGTTCAGTTCCTGCATTTCATCCATGGATAAGTAATTTTTTGCAACGGACACATCTGCCTTGACAATCTTGCCGTCAGGAGCATTCTTCCATGAGGTCAGCCCCATGTGTTCCTTGGTGTGATCGGCTCGTGCCATAATGACCTCTGCCGCTGTGCCGCCATGGACGGCATAGTGCATCTTATTCTGAACTGTGGCAAAGAAATCCTTTGTGGTCTGGCTATCGAGAGAGTAGTCCACAGCAGTGGCGTAAATATCCGTAATTTTCTGATAGAAGCGCCGTTCGCTGGCCCGAATCTCCTGAATCTCGGAAATCAGGTGATCGAAGTAGTCCTCATCAAAAATCTGCCCATTGATGAGCCTGCTCTTGTCCAGCACATACCCCTGCTTGGTGAAGGTGTCCAGCACCTTGGTTGCCCACTGGCGGAACTGCGTGGCTCTGCCGGAATTGATCCGATAGCCTACGGCTATGATGGCGGACAGAGAGTAGAACTTATAGTGATAGGTTTTTCCGTTATCCGCAACTTGTGCAAAATTTGCACAAGTTGCATCTTCGGACAATTCACCGCTTTCATATACATTTTTCAGATGCTTTGTCACAACGCTCCGGTCTACATCAAAAAGCCGTGCAATGGCCTTTTGGGTCAGCCAAACGTCGTGATCCTGTACCCGTACCTCAATGCCATCCTCATGGGCATCTTTCGTGAACACAAGGAAATCCACTGTGCTGTTGCGGATTTGCAGTTTATCCTTCTTGGCGTCTGCCATGTCGTTTCACCTCAATCTTCTTCGCTGGTTTTCTTCCCACGGCTCTTATAGACATTATACTGATTCTTGCACCGGGGGCTGCAAAATGCGGAATTGGAGCGGCTGCTCAGGAACACCTTCTGGCAGTGCTTGCACAGCCGCAGGGGCTTCTCTCCATCCACCAGCAGGAAGCTGAACATCATCTGGATGCCCAGCAGCAGCGAATGGAAGTCCCAATAGATGGTCGGCTTGTCCAGCAGCTCGATATGGTAGCTGGGCGCTATGCCGCCGAAGGCCGCCATGCCCTTGCGGTACAGGTTCCGGGTATCCTCGTCGATGAGGTCATAGTCGTTATAGTACAGAATGGAGGTAGTCAGGGTGAAAGCCCAGTCCTTGAACTGCTGCGCCACCCAGTCATAGGCTTCAGCATACTCTCGCTGGAAGCTCATGGTTTTCGCCATGGGTTCACTCGCAAAGGTCATGGTCAGCGCCACCATCATGTTGTCGCCGGACACGCTCCATCTGGACTCAATGCCCTTCTTGACCAGATCCAGCTGGTCAAAGGGATAGAATAGCGCCAGATAGTCCTCGGTTTCCATGGATTCTGCCTTGATGAAGTGGTTTTTCGGCAGATAGACCGCCTCATAATCCATGAAGGACGGCGTGGTGGGCAGCGCTGTCATCAGACCCAGCAGGCCGTAATGGGTTACAAACTCTAAGATAGCCTTCTGCACCTCGTCCTCTGGCTGCCGGTTCATCATCAGCATACCCACATTCAGTGCATCCAGCACGATTCCCGACGCTTCCTTCAAGGGATTATAGATGTCAGGCTTGGCATTCTTCCCCGGCGTGATGTACCGCTTGCCGTCTGCGGCGGTTTTCAGTTCATAGCGGTCATACCGCACCCAATGGGAGCGGGACTGCTCAAAGAGATTCTTCATGGTGCTGTTCCTCTCAACTCGTAATCCAACTATATATTAACTATATTACTATTGTATCAACCGTCCTTGTCATCGTCAAGGGCGGCTTTCATTTTTCTCGGTTTGGTTTTGTTTTCCCGGCGGATCACGGCATCCTTGCCCATGGTTTGCAGCAGTGCTTCATATTCCTCCACGAACTCGCGTTCCCGCAGAGTAATGCTGTAGTCCTTTTCCAGCTTTTCGCTCAGATGCTCATACATCCGCCTTTGCAGCTTTTTCTGAATGGTCATCCGCAGCTTTCGGATGTTTCGGTCGGACTGCCCGCGGAGGGTGGCAAGCCGTGTGGTGCTGTATTGCTTAACGAACAGGTAATACAGCACCTCCTTCTGTTCATCACTGAGGGTGAAAAAGAGCTTGGAGAGAAAGCGATTTGCGGTCAGCTCGTGCAGTTCATAGGGACAGGAGAAAATGATGTCGAGAAAGTTTCCCTGACAGAGCTGACGGAACCTCGGCAGATTCATCCACAGCGGGGCGATCTTCGGATCAGGTACAGCCTGAAACTCCAACGGCACATCACCACGCAGGTTTTCGTGGTCACGCTCCCGCCGCTCCCGATTTCTGTCCAGCTTGTTCCACTCGTCTACCACAGTCAAAAAATCCGATTCCGTCCGGGCTGCTTCCTCCAGCCGCCGCAGAGCCTCTGCGCGAATTTCCCGCTTGAGCCGTTTTTCGCTGGTGGGCGCGGCTTCCTCTTCCTCGTCCTCCAGCTCGGCGGCATAGTTTCTGGGATGCTCGTCCTGCTCCAGCTCGCTTTCCAGCTCCAGCGTGCGTTCC
Organism: Sellimonas catena; assembly: GCF_027924685.1. Taxonomy (NCBI): domain Bacteria; kingdom Bacillati; phylum Bacillota; class Clostridia; order Lachnospirales; family Lachnospiraceae; genus Sellimonas; species Sellimonas catena. The sequence continues at coordinate 71,591 of NZ_BSBO01000016.1, read as the reverse complement.
TCTGCAAGCGCTTCCTCCAGCGATTCGTTCTCCGGCGCACCGTCCGACGCATCCTCCCAATCGGCAAAGCTATCCTCATCCATTTCAAGGTCGGCTTCCTCTATTTGCTCCTCGGTATCTTCTTCCTCATCGGAAAAATCATCATCCCACAGCAGTTCATCCTCCCATGGTTCCACGACAGCTTCACCTCCTCGAAAAAATATTTTTCTTTTTCTCAAAAAACAGTTCCGATTTACACCCCGTTTTTCTCCTATTAGTGAAAGGGTAATCTAAACGCAAGTTACTAAGGTTACTATCTTAAACACAGAGGGTAGAAAGGAGAAACAAGTATGGAAAATCAGCGCAAAGACGCAGTTGGCTTACAGCCAACGGAACCGGATTTATTATATCAAAAACCAGCAAATTACGCAAGGAGGAAGCCTATGGAGCAAACGCAACAGGAACAGTTCATCATTCGGCGCATCGGCGGCACCACCTATAAGGTAAGGGTCGCATTCAGCGAAACAGCGGTGGAGACCATGGAGGAAAAGATTCTGCGGATGATCCGCAATGAGGGGGTTACAAATGACGGCACTTGTGCTATAATGGAAGCACCACAAATGAGCCGTCAGTCTGAAAGGAGCGCCGAATGCGCATGAAACAGACTGAGGAAAAGATCACCGCTCTGTATGAGCGGCTGAGCCGTGACGATGACAATGCCGGGGATAGCAACTCCATCGTGAATCAGAAAAAATACCTCGAAAGCTATGCCCAGCAGAGAGGCTACGCCAACTGCCGCCACTATACCGATGACGGATGGAGCGGCGGTAATTTTGACCGTCCCGCATGGAAACAGCTGGTGGCGGACATCGAGGCCGGAAAGGTTGCCCATGTCATTGTCAAGGATATGAGCCGGGCCGGTCGTGATTACCTGCAAACCGGCTTTTACACGGAGGTATTCTTCCGGCAGCACGGCGTCCACTTTGTGGCGATTGCCAACGGCGTGGACAGCGACGATCAGAACAGCAACGAATTTGCGCCCTTCCTCAACATCATGAACGAATGGTATCTTCGTGACCTGAGCCGCAAGCAGAAAACCGCCATTCGGGTCAAAGGGGAATCCGGCAAGCCCACCACCAACTGCGCCATCTATGGCTACAAGAAAGACCCGGAGAACAAGTATCACTGGCTGATCGACGAGGAAGCTGCCGCCGTGGTGCGGCGTATCTTCCAGCTGACCATCGAGGGCAAAGGCCCTTACGATATTGCCCGCATTCTGTTCGATGACAAGATCGACACGCCTGCGGTCTACTTTGGCAAGCAGAATAAAGGCGTCTGGAAAAGCAAGGAGGAGTTCCCCAACCCCTATAACTGGAGCGGCTACATCGTTGGGCAGATTTTGTCCAAGCCGGAGTATATGGGGCATACGGTGAATTTCCGTTCCCACAAGCAGTCCTATAAGGATAAAAATGCCGTAATGAATCCCAAAGAGGATTGGCTGATTTTCGAGAACACCCATGAAGCTATCGTAGACGCAGAAACATGGGAGCTGGCGCAGAAGCTGCGGAAAACACCACGGCGGCATGACACGCTGGGCGAGGCCAATCCGCTGACAGGGCTTGTGTTCTGTGCCGACTGCGGGGCAAAGATGATGAATCACCGCTCAAGGGGCGGCACGGAGAACAATCCTTATCCGTCGGACTTTTACGATTGTTCCACCTATACGCTGGCACATCAGAAACGCACCCATGCTTGCAAAGGACATTATATCCGCAGCAAAGTACTGCGGGAGCTGATTCTGGAAACCATCCGGGCTGCCAGCACCTTTGCCATCTCTGACCGAGATGCTTTTCTGGAGAAGGTGCGCTCCGCCTCCCAGCTGCGCCAGGCGGAAGCCACCAAGGAAACCAAGCGGAAGCTGAACAAGGAGAAAAAGCGGATTTCCGAGCTGGATACCATCATCAAGAAGCTCTATGAATCCTTTGCCGTCGGGCGCATTACCGGCGAGCGGTTCGACAGCCTGCTGGCGGAATATGAGGCGGAGCAGAAAGCGCTGACAGCATCCGTCTCTGAAATGGAAACGCAGATGTCTGCCTTTGCGGAGGACACCGACCGGGCCAAGCAGTTTCTGGAGCTGGCAAAGAAGTACACGGATTTTTCCGAGCTGACCACGCCCATGATCAACGAGTTCGTGGAGAAAATCATCGTCCACGCCCCGGAAAAAATTGACGGCGACCGGGTGCAGGAAGTGGATATCCACCTTCGCTTTATCGGGCAGTTTGAGCTTCCCGCACCGGAGCTGACCGAGGAAGAAATCAAGCGGCAGGAGCAGCTCAAACGGCACCGCATCAAGAGCCGGGAGCGGTATCAGAAAATCAAGGCCGGTGAACACGCTGTCGGACAGCCCTTCATGCTGACCTGCAAGTGCTGCGGGCAGGAATTTGCCTCCAAGCGGACAAACACCCTGTTCTGCGGCCCTAACTGCCGCGCAAAATTCTACCGGCAGGAGGCGGCGGAGAGCCGCAGCCGGGCGTGTACCTGCGAAAACTGCGGCAAGGAGTTTATCACAGCAAGGTCAGATGTGAAATATTGCAGTGACGATTGTCGGTATGCAGCACAGATCAAGCGGCAGGGCGCACGGAAGAAAGCTCTACGAGAAGCTAAGAACGAAAAAGAAACGAAATCAGCATAAGATAAGACGCAACCGGCGGCTTGCCCCTCAATGGGCAGGCCGCCGTTTTTTGCGCAGAAATGGAGGAACAATGAATCTTTTTGAAATTGTCAAATACGGCGTAAGCTGCCGGGAGGCAGCGGAGCGGTACGGCGTGGAAGTCAACCGCTACGGCATGGCCCTCTGCCCGTTCCACAACGACCGACATCCCAGTTTGTATGTGGCAGACGACCACTATTATTGCTTTGCCTGTGGGGAGCACGGCGATGTGATCGACTTTGCTGCAAGGCTGTTCGGCTTGCCGCTCTATGAGGCGGCGCAGCGTCTGGCAGCAGACTTTCACCTTACCCCGGACAAACCGCCCAGCGCAGCGGCGCTCCACGCAAAGCGCATCCGAACAGAAGCACAGCAGCTCAGGGAAAACGAGCGGCTGTGCCTTTCTGTTCTGTCCGATTATGCCCGTGTCCTGCGGGACTGGAAGGTGCAGTATGCGCCGCAGTCACCTGACAAGCCTGTTCACGCACGGTTTGTAGGAGCCTGCCACGAACTCGACCGGACAGAGTATTACTTAGATATTCTGTGCGCCGGGGATTCTCACGAACGTGCCGAAGTAATTCAGCAGCAGATGGCGGACGAAAAGCTGGACAGGCTGCGACGGAGGTTAGAGAAAATTCACAAGGAGGAATTGGAAGATGGATATGACACCGCAGACGTGGCCTGAGTGGTACGATGGCAGGCACATCAACGAGGTGCTGTTCTGTCAACAGTTTTTGGACAAGCACCCCATGAAATGTGTGCGTGGGCGGCTGTTCACCGTGGACGGGCTGATTGAGGATGAAGGGCAGATTGGGAATCTCATTCTGGAGGAAATCTCCGGCGTGCTGACCGCCAATCTTTCCAAGACGGTTGCGAATCTGCTTGCCAGCATCAAGCTGCAAGCCTATTCGCCGCCGCTGCCCATTGAAACCGACCGCATCCATGTTGCCAACGGAACGTACTTCATGGACGGTAGCTTTTCCACAGACAGGAGCTACTGCAACAATCGTCTCACCGTCACTTATAATCCAGACGCACCCACTCCGAAAAAGTGGCTGCAATTCCTATCGGAGCTGCTGCAACCGGAGGACATTCCAACCTTGCAGGAATTTCTCGGCTACTGCCTGCTGCCGACTACCAAGGGGCAGAAGATGCTCATGTTGATCGGCAAGGGCGGCGAGGGCAAAAGCCGCATTGGTCTTGTCATACGCTCGCTGCTGGGGGACAGCATGAATACCACCAGCATCCAAAAGGTGGAGAGCAACCGGTTCAGCCGTGCAGACTTGGAAAACAAGCTCCTGATGGTGGACGACGATATGGACATGAGCGCCCTGCCAAAGACCAACTACATCAAATCCATCGTGACCTCCGAGTGCAAAATGGACATGGAGCGTAAGGGTGTTCAGAGCTACCAAAGCCAGCTCTATGTGCGTTTTCTTTGCTTCGGCAACGGTGCGCTCACCGCCCTGCACGACAAGTCCGACGGCTTCTTTCGCCGCCAGATCGTGCTGACCACCAAAGACCGGCCCGCTGGCCGAGTGGATGATCCGTTTCTGGTGGATAAGCTGCTGCGGGAGAAGGAGGGCATCTTCCTCTGGTGTCTGGATGGTCTGCATCGGTTGATTGGGAACAACTATCAGTTCAGCATTTCCGGCAAGGCCAGAGAGAATATGGAGACGGTCAAGCGCAGCAGCAACAATGTGATCGAGTTTCTGCAATCTGAGGGCTATATCCGCTTCAAGGCCGACAGTGAAGCCAGCTCCAAGGCACTGTATGAGGCGTATCAGCGCTGGTGCGAGGACAATGCGCAAAAGCCCATGTCTGCAAATCGTCTCAGCTCGGAACTGGCGCAGAACGAGCGCCTTTACAATGTAGAGGCCACCAACAATGTCCATGTCGGTGGCAAGCGGGTGCGCGGTTTTATGGGCATTGAAGTGGTCAACCCACTGCCGTATTAAAAATGAGAACCGGACTTCAAAATTGCCGTACACGCCGTACACTCTGTACGGCATTTTTCAACTTCATCCGCAAAATACGGTTTTGCTTGTGCCTTTGGTGAAGCAATTCACAGCATCGTGTAAAATCTGCCGCTGAATCGGCGTTCGGTACACAAAACCGGCGTACAGCAGCGTACACAAGCCGTCTATGCCGTACCGAGCCGTACACGGACAGCCTATTTTAACGGCTTCAAAATCAATGCTTGTGAAATCCGTAAAGATTTTTGTCGTAGGTCGAACGCACTGCACCATCAGGTGATTTACCGAAGCGTGAATCCGCTGCTCCGGATTGCGGCATATCCTGCCGTTCTGTATGTTCTCATGCCGAACGATGAAGCCGATAGGGCGCTGCTGCGAACAGGGCATCACGGGCAGAAATCTGAGCGGATTTGCAGCACAGCGGATTTTTCACCGACAAGCACACTGGCATCACCGATACGAAAACCGATTATACGAAATTATGGAGGTAAAACCAAATGAAATCCAATCTGAGAAATGAAATCAAGTCGTACATCGTCCGTCAGGGCATGACCATGCAGGAGGTGGTCGATCTGCTGCATGACGAACACGGCTGGTCTGACAGCGTATCTAACCTGTCCAATAAGCTCCAACGGGAGTCCCTGCGCTATGTTGAAGCCGTCCAGCTTGCCGATGCGCTGGGGTACGAAATCGTTTGGCAACGGAGAAAGTGAGGAGGGATTTTTATGACAGAGGCAGAGAAGAAACTGTTGCAAGCACAGCACCGCTTGGAGGAAGCGCAGGCACGGAACCGGGTCAAGGAACGCAAGGTCCGTACCCGTAGGCTCATTCAGGAGGGTGCAATCTTGGAGAAAGTGCTGCCGGAGGTGCGGACGATGGAGCTGTCTGCGCTGGAGGATTACCTGATGCAGAAGCTGCCGCAGCACAATTGAATCCGCTGGGAGGTCTCCGGGAAACCGGGGGCCTCCTCTTTTCCTCCCGTAAGGGCGCACTTACTCACCACCCTAAAGGGCAGTGGTATTTCCTGCGGAAATCGTGCGCTCTGCGAGGCGGATGCGGCTGCTGCGGCAGCCTCCAGACAATGCCACAGCACTTGCAGGGTGCTGCTGTCATCGTCTGCGCAGGTCGCAGTTGTTTCTGCTTTGGAAACAGCTTGCACCCTGCCCGCACAAACCTGCCACCGGCAGCTTTGTTTGCGGCTATGCCCGAAGCTCATCTTCGGGACATTTTCTCTTTTGCGAAAGAGAAACAGAAAAAGGAAGAACGAGGTGAAGAAGATATGGCGATTTATCATTTGGAAGCGAAGGTGGTCAGCCGGGGCGCAGGCCGCTCCGCAGTAGCTGCTTCTGCCTATTTGAGCTGCTCCCGCCTGTATAACGATTACGACGGGATTCAGCACGACTACACGAAAAAACAAGGGCTTGTCTGGCAGCAGATGTTTCTGCCGGAATATGCCCCACAGGAATGGCAAGACAGAGAAAAACTGTGGAACGCCGTGGAGGAAGTAGAGACAGCAAAAGACAGCAGGCTTGCCCGTGAGTTTGTTGTGGCTCTGCCCATAGAGCTAAACCGGGAACAGCAGATCGAGCTGCTGCAAGACTTTATCCGGGAGCAATTTGTGTCCGATGGAATGTGCGCCGACGCTGCCATCCACCACACCGACGGTCACAATCCCCACGCCCACATTCTCCTGACGGTGCGCCCGCTGGATGAGCAGGGACGCTGGCAGTACAAGACCGAAAAAGAATATCTCTGTATGAGAAACGGTGAAGAACGAGGCTTCACCGCCGCCGAGTTCCGGGCGGCGCAGAACGAGGGCTGGGAGAAGCAATATCCCTACAAGGTCGGCAAAAAGAAGGTCTATATGACACCGTCTGCTGCCGAGGCGCAGGGACTCATCCGGGCTGACAAGCATCCGAAGAGCACCCGCTACGGCAGACAGAACCCCATCTCCGAACGTTGGAATAGTGAGGAGCAACTTGTGACATGGCGGGCTGCATGGGCGGATGTGACCAATCTCTATCTGGAGCGCGCCGGACGGGCGGAGCGAATCGACCACCGCAGCAACGCAGCCAGAGGTCTGGATGAGCAGCCTACCATCCATGAGGGAGTGACCGCACGGGCGCTGGAGCGGAAAGGGATCATTGCTGACCGCTGCGAGATCAACCGGCAGATCAAGGCGGACAATGCCTTGCTGCGGGAGCTGAAAGCTGCGATCAGGAAGCTGGCACAGGCGGTAAAGAACACCCTCCCGGTTATTGCCGAGGCGATGGAAAAGCTGCGGGCAAATATGATTGTTTTCCGCTATCAGCTGCGGCATATCGGCCGGGGCAGGCAGCGCATGAAAGATTATATCCACGCGGTTCAGCCGAATCTGGTGCGCTATACCGAGCTGGTTCAGGAGATTCGGGGCAAGGGCAAGGAACGCAAGTCTTTGCTTGCCCAAAAGAAGGAGACACCCCTCTATCTCATCCCGAAGCAGTGTGAACTGTCCCGCCATATTGCGGAGCTGACCGAGGAATTGGAAGAGCTGAAATCCGAGAAGGATATGCTGCTGCACTCGCTGGAATGCAGTGACGATGCCGGTATCGCTGCTGTGAAAAAGGACATTTCCACGATGGAAGCCGCACTAAAAAAGCTGTCGCAACAGGAAGAAAAGTACACGGCTGAGCTGAACGACGCTTTGCAGCAGTATGCTGATTTGAAGACGCAATCGGCAGAATTCGACCCAGACGAATTGCAGGACGCAAGGCTCGACCTGCGTCCTGCAATGGAGCGCTCTGTGGTTGACCGTGTGCAGTCTGCTTACGGAGATAAGTACGATTACTTGATGATGTACGACAGCAAGCGGGATGTTGCTGATATACTTCATGAGGAAACGGAAGCTCGCTCCATCCGTGAACATCTGCGTCAGAAACAGCAGGCACAGCAGAAGCAAAACAAGAAGAACAGCAGAGACACTTGGGAACGATAATATATATATATGCTACCACATTCTTGCGCTTACCTCTATCCCAACTATTGACATAGAGCCGCACAAATTTAAAGGAGCACGGTCGTGGCTGACCGTGCTCCTTTAGCATCGCTTGCGATGCATAGTCACAGATGGAATCTGTGTCAAAGGGGTTCGAGGATTTTATCCCAGACAGGCGATTTATAAGCCCCTGCTGCGGCAGGGGCTTATAAATTTTGCATGAGTGGGTACCGCCATGCATTGCTCGTTAAGATCGTGCCCAACTTTTTTACTTACGCCGCATCGAATATTTGCGAGATAACAGCCCCTGTATATGCGCCTGCTGCACTGGCAATTAAGTTCACAAGTTCAGATTTTGCTTTTTGCTCACTTAACTTCAACAATTCATCACCACGAGGAGAACAGTCGTATGCGTTAGCACCATGTGGCGAGCCACATTTCGTCATTTCATAGGCTCACTAAAGAAGAGAAACCATTATCTCAGCTTATCGTTTCGATTTCTCCAAGCAAATCATTTTTTCCTGAGTTGCTAATTTTATCTGCAAAATTGACTTATTTATGAGGACTATCATAATCTGCACGCGCTGGAACACAAGAGCAACTTTTTGAAATAACGTACCTTTGAGGAGTCTGGACTGGCTCCTCTTTTTTGTTGCACAAATTGTGCAGGCGGTGCTTGCACAATTATCAACCTAACATCTGCATTCCATACAATCTCGATATTGTCCTCCTGTTGTTCTGCGTTATGCTTTCTCCGTGCATTTTCGTATTATTTATTCTGCCATCTGACTTCGCCCTTGGACAGAAGCGGATAACAGATCAGCTGATCTGAATCCAGATTTTCCGCATGCATGTCAACCGCTGTGATCTGATGATTATCATAAGTCGTATAATAATAAATACCTTTTGCTGTATTACAACAGGACGTGTATATCGTGATCTCATATTTGCCTTCTGTCACCTCACAGCATCCACGCTGCTGATCTACGGATCCTAAGATATGGAAGAACTGGCTTACACTCTCATCCTCTTCTTCACCGGAGATCGAATTTAATTTTGTAAAGGCAACTTTCACAAATCTTGACTGGCTGGAAAGATCTCCAGGTATTCCCATTCCACCCATTCCTCTGCTATATGCATCAAGCTGTAATACTCCTGCAAAAGTACTCTCCGGCTGTTTTCTGGATACTCCGGCATAATTATTCAGTGCAAACATCTGACTCGGGAATGGTGGATTATTGGTAAGCACTCCTACCGGATTATCATATACATGCAGCCCATCTTTCATAGACTCAACAACGATACAGGAGTCTTTGTCTGCAATGATCCAGTGAAGCTGTGCTGTCGGCAGCTGTTCACTGAATGCTGTGCCTGTCAGTCTCATTGCTGCCAGCTTCTCTCTCGCCTCTGCTACAGTAGCACACTGTGTAAGGATCCATGGGATGAACTCGAACTGTGCCACCTGGCTGACTTCTGTTTCATCTTCCGGCAAAGCTTCTTCATATGCCGCATTGCCGACAAAATTAAGACCTGCCATTCCAAGGCCTTTTTCATTAACAGCATCATAATAAAGCGGATAACCTCCTGCAACAAATGCCATTCCGATCAAAGCATAATGGCTTTTTATCTTCCCGGCAAACCGGAAATCAAATTCGTAATTTCTTGGCGTTATCGTGATCTGTTCCCCATAGGAAAATTCATAATCAAGCGTTCTGCCCATATAAAAATCTTTTGTTTTGTAAGTTGCTGCTGTACACATATCGAACACCTCTTCTTTCTGCTATAATAGTCCTGCAAACAATCTCATAAACAACTGTCCGAGCCATAAATATGCACTCCGTCCTGTGCGGTACTTTTCGGTCACTTCCCTGCATTCATTCGAGGATTTTTCTTTACACAATAACTCCATATAATTACCGGAATCAGACAAAGCCGAAAAAAGAAAGAAGATTAGGAACCGTAATAATTCTATTCAAATTTTCTTTCTGATTCACTTCACTCTGCATGTACGGTCACCTCACTTTCCTTTTTTTTAGGCATAAACCAATAAAATATAACACAAAATGCTAAAGCAAACACAACACCAAAAACATTTTGACTCACTCTAAGACTAACCGCTCCTTGTAGTCCATATGTCTCTGCAGCAATGGCTAAAGCACCAAATGTGTTAAATACTGCCTGCCAGCCATATTGTGCTGAAAATCCTACACCGATTCCACCAAGAATTCCTATATATGCATAGATTGACGAAGGAAGCAGAAAATATAATACTGTAAAACATATAACACCTGCAATATTTCCGACAATCCTTTTACGGACTCTGTAGTGCATATCTTCCATAGACGGCAAAATCACGGACATGGCCGCAATACCAGCCCACATTGCACGTGGCATATTACAAAGTTCTGCAATGCAAAGGACAATCGGTACGCATAAAATCTGACATATCTGCCATTTTGTTCTGGAAGAAGTGATATCAAATTCTTGTATCAGATCTTTCAGATTTCTTTTATAAGTTCTGTTTTTATGATTTCGATAAAATACGAAGCAGGTAAGTGCTGCACCTAAAGCCATTCCGACTAATCGCATCTGATAGCTTTTTCCCGTAACATCATAACCATATAGCAGCAGATACCCAAGAACCAATGTAGATTGATTAAACATGGATGGATTATGGCATCCGAACAGAATCAACACAGCCAGTGCCGCAATATTTAACAGCATTCCCAATACCGGTGAAAACTGATTTGCTAAATGCGGACATACAGTCATAATTACAAAGAACAAAGCCAAAAGCATCGTAGATTGTCCGGTGTGGATCCCCAGATCCGCATTCCTAAACACCATGAGACATAATAAGACTACTACACCTACAATGCTGTTCTCATTTCCAAATAGGATGCTGAAAATACTAACAAAGAAAAAACAAAATGCCATTGTAGCAGCTATCTTCACCAGATATACCCACATATGATATAGTTTTTCTTTTAGTGTTTCACTCTTTTTCAACAGGTTTTTAGAACCTGCCTGATTTAACTGCAACTCCTGATAAAATGTCATATAAATACTCCCATCTTCTAATTTATCTTAAAACTAGATAATCTCATCTTTCTGCTTTGGCAGCTCTATAACAAATCTGCATCCACCATATTCACGGTTTTCTGCTTTGATTGTTCCTCCGGCACTATCTACAATCCGTTTTACAAGTGCAAGACCTAGGCCATTTCCTTCTGCTTTATGAGATCCATCTACCTGATAGAACTTGTCAAATATTCTGGATTTTACATCATCCTCTATTCCTGGTCCTTCATCTTCCAGAATGAACTTAACAGAATCCTGTTCTTGTTTCAGAAACATCGTAATTGTCCCCTTTGAAGGGCTGAACTTAATCGCATTATCTAAAAGATTTATCCAGATATGCATAAAAAGTCCTTCATTCGCAGTATATTTAACTTCCTCCAATTCTACCTGAAAACCAATTTCTTTTTCTGTCCATTTTGTTTCCAATGAAAGAACTGCCTGGCGGATCTGTTCATCCAGACGATTATCGTCAATAAACGCACAAACTATTCGAACGCCTGCTACATCATTGAGATATGTCTGTATTCTCGTCTGAGTTGCTTTGTACATTGGACAGCTCCGGTTTGCGGGTATGCAGCCGCCGTTCGATTGATTCGTGTAGAAGCTGAGATACAAGAGCCATTAACGGAATAAAGAAAATCATGCCAAGGACACCGAACAGTTTACCGCCCAGCAAAACCGCCAACAACGTCCAGAACGGGGATAGCCCTACACTGTTTCCCACGACGTGCGGATAGATGAACTGATTTTCAACAAACTGAGTTGCCTGATAGACGATCAAGCATAGGAGCGCCTTGTTCGGAGCCGCCAATAAAGTAAATAAAATGCCGAAAGCGCAGGAGAGAAATCCTCCAATATAAGGAACGAATGCAAAGGCGGCAGTTAAAACGGCTGTTAGCCCCGCATATGGAATCCCTGCAACAGAAAACGAAAGAAAGATCAATGTTCCAAGAATCATAACCTCGACACACTGACCAGAAAGAAACTTCGCATAGGTGTCATGTGCAAGTTTCGAAATATGGCAAATTCTATCTGCAACGGATTCCTTACAGTAGGCATACAGTGCCCGTTTGCTTTGACTGCTCAATTCACGCCATCCAATTAGCACATAGAATGTGATCACAAGTGAAATTGCAACATCAGCAATCGCAGATACCGTAGAGCCAGCAACATTGGCAACTGAGGAAATCACTGTGTTCATTTCGCTCGAAATGCTTTGCAGAATAGATTTCCAATCGAGCGCAGCAAAATGTGCCGACAGTTTCTCTGTGTCAATGCCGTATCTTTGCAATAAGCCGACCCAGTCAGGCCATTTTTCTTGAACAAGAGCAGCAATGCTTTTTACAGATGCAGTGAGCTGTGGAATCGCAATTACACACAGAAGAGCAATAATCGCAATAACACATATCAGCGTCAGTAACAGGCTTATCATGTCTATTTGCCGATCTGTAGCTTTAGTCAGCTTTCGTCGAAGCCTCTTTGCCAGTCCGCGCACGGGTACACTCAGAACAAAGGCCAGCAAAAGGCCTGATAAAATCGGAGCGAGCAAGCCAATACACGATTTTAGAAAGTTGGCAACATAGTTTAGATTGTTGAATGCCGCAAATAAGATCACCCCAAACGTGATTAGTAGAAGCGGCTTTTTGTAGGATTTATCCATGATTACATCCTCGTAAGAAATCGGTTTGTTTTATTATTGGGGAGTATCTTATAGGCAATCCACCAACCAAAGAAACAGACTGGCAATGCAGCGAGAACATCCATGATAGAATGCTGTTTCATAAAAACGGTGGAGAGACTGATACACACGGCGATTGATGTAGCAGCGATTTTCCATCCGACGCTTTGGAGCGCCTTGCAATCCCATAACCCAAACATCGCGGCAACAGAGCCTATTACATGAAGTGAGGGGCAAACATTTGTATTGGTATCGAAACTATAGAATAATTCAATAAAGCGTGTAAGTAGATTATTGCGTACAAATGCTTCTGGCCGCAAATTTTGGCAGGTTGGAAAGAACAGGTAAATCAAAACCGTGATCGTATAGGTGACTATCACAAAATACATCATACGCCGAAATGCAGGTACATCGACGAAAAAAGTATAAACCAACGTACCGATTAGAAAGACAAACCAAAATAGATACGGAATCAACGCCCATTCACAAAATGGTATTATATCATCGAGTCCACAATAGACGGGATAGTAATTTCGTTGCGGTTGCAACCGCTCAAGAAACAAAAACAGCAAGCCGAAAATTGGCCAGTAAAGCAATAGCCTGACGTGAGAAAATTCAGGTGTATTAAGTTTATGGATGCGGAACTCACGGTAATTAACTTCCGGCTTTATATGATTACTTTGCATGACTGTATATCCATTCATAGATTTTATCGGCTGCCGTACATTCCGTCTGCGACCGCATTGCCGCGCGCATTTTAGAAAGAAGCACTGGGGCATTTAGCGTTTTTATTGTGGTGTCTGCGATTGCTTTTGGCGTATTGGCTGTGACGGCCATTCCATTACGCAGAAAAAAATTCAGATTATGTGTCTCGCAGCCAGCCACTGCATCGATAAGCACCATTGGTAACTCTGCCGCCATTGCCTCAGATGTACTTAGACCTCCGGGCTTTGTCAGGAATAGGTCTGAGGCTTGCATGAGCTGCGGCACATTATTGACGGTTCCCAGAACATGAACTTGAGAATACTTTTCTGTCCTTTTTTGGAGTTTTTTGCGTAAATCATCATTTGTGCCGCATACAACACTAAGTTCTTGTTCTGTTGTGAGGTAAGGGCAGAGATACGATATAATCTCCTCCATTGGACCGCAGCCCATGCTACCGCACATCATTAAAATATGTTGATGAGCAGGAGAGATTCCGGCGTTGGCTTTTCCTGCTTCTTGTGACACACGCTGGTAGAATTGCTGCCGCACAGGGATTCCACTGGCGATCAGCTTTTGAGGTTGAAGTCCACATTGTTCAAACTCACCTAACAGCGAAGTGGACGGAATGAAATACCAGTCCAGCGCAGAATCCGCTGTGCAGGGAGCGCAGGTATAGTCTGTAGAAATGTGGCTCGTTACAAGCTGTAAGCATGGGTGCTGTCGGCGCATTTCTGTCAACGCCAAGGCTGGGAATACATGAGTACAGATAATATTATCGTAGCCTGCAGAGCGGATGTATTGATACATCCGCTCTGCGCCGGAGGAAAGTAGCTTATAGATCGGCGTTCCCTCACAAAAAATATCTTCGTGAGATTCCGCACGCTGATACCCAGCATCAAAAAGCCTTGGAGCATGGCGGTAAATTCGGGTATGCCAATTAGAAATAAACGTGGATGCTTTTTCTGAAATAAACTGCAAAGAATCTGTAATATTGCAGATTTCTCCGCGAGAGTGGTAGGCTTCCTGAACTGCTTGCGCACAGGAGTTATGCCCTGCGCCAGTGTTGCAGCTTAGAATTAGTGTTTGCATTTGAATCTCCTATTTTTTCCTTTGCTGCATAGCAAACAGCTTTTGCAGGCGTGGGCGATTATAGCGCTGGACAACAATAAACGGCAAATTACCCAGCACAATGTAGATAATCGTTATACATACCCCGCCAACACCGGACCATATTTTCAGCAGTCCAAGACCGGCGATAGACAACAGAATATGTGTCCACTCTGCCACGCAAGTTTCTTCTATCATGCGCGGCAAGTTCTCATAGTTTTCCTTTGTCAGTTTCTTTTCCGGCATGATTTTAACGAATATGCGGCTCATATCGGGGATCTTTGCCTGCCATTTCCGAACATGAAGCCGCTTCCATAGTTTTTGCTCTGCCGGGTGGCAGACCCAAGGAAAACGATCGGCGTGAAACCAATGCTTCGGGATCAAGCGCCCCACTACAAAGGAGAGAACCCCTAACGCCGCGATATATAGCAGACACATAAGAAAATGCTTCATAAAAACCTCAACATAGCGGTGCGAAAATACGAAGGACACCATCTACGACCCAGCGGCGCGAATAATGTTTCATATCATAGGGCTTTACCTCTTTACATTTTGCCTGTGTAGCGATGAAATCGTCCTTTATTGCTGCAATAATACTGGAACGATAAAAGAACGAATTGTTTTCAAAGTGGAGAAAGAGACTGCGGTAGTCCAGATTGACAGTTCCTATCGTCGCAACTTTGTCGTCTGATACAAAGCTCTTTGCATGAACGAAGCCGGGAGTATACTCATAAATCTTGATGCCGCCAGTCAGCAACACCTGATAAAAGCTCCGAGACATACGGAAAATCAGCTTCTTATCAGGGATGCCGGGCATAATGATCCGCACGTCTACACCACGTTGAGCAGCGGAAATCATTGCATCCATCAAGTCATCGCCAAGCATAAGATACGGTGTAAAAAACCATGCGTAATCCGTGCTTTGAGAAAGCAAGTCAATAAAGAGCTGATTACTGGTAGCTTCATGGTTAAGGGGCGAATCGTAGTAACTAAGCACATAACCATCAAATGTGTGCGGCGGCGCAGGATACCTTTTGGGATATGTGGGCATTGCAAGCTGTCCTGCTTCTTTTTCCAGCGAAAATGCGTTCCAAAAGGTCAAGAACATATGGGTAAAATTTTTTACTGGCTCACCAGTAATCCGAAAGCCTGTGTCCTTCCAGTGTCCATAGGGATGTTCCAAATTGATATACCGATCTGATAAGTTGATACCTCCGCTATAAGCAACTTCGTTGTCAATAATCAGCATTTTGCGATGATCGCGATAGTTTGCAGTTCCTTTTAAGGCAAGGAAAGGATTAAAAGGAATACATGGAATGCCTTTCTTTTTCAGTTCACGGACATTACTGAAATTGAACGAAGAAATACTGCCAAGATCATCGTATATCACACGTACATCAACGCCCTGCTCCATTTTTACTTCCAGTTCGTTCACGATTGCGTCCCACATATGCCCCGGCTCAATAATGAAGTATTCTACGTAAATCGAGTTTCTTGCATTTTTCAAATCGGCAAGCATATCAGGGAACATATTATCGCCCAACGGATAGTAACGAACCTGCTCAACTGCACACATCGGATATTGCGTTTTTTCTTCCAGCCACCGCACTGTTTGCCCCATGCGTTTTTCGCCGTCAAAGGGCGCTTCTTTTATTGGAAGAGGCTGCGGATTGCAACTCTTTTGAACTTGCTGCAAGCGCCTTTTTAGAGGGCGGGCCGTCCGTTTATTTCCAAAGAGCAGATATAGTAACGCTCCTACCAAAGGTAGTGACAGAATAACCAGCAGCCAAAGCAATTTATAAGCGGTTTCATCTCTCTTTATAATAATAAATACCACCAAGAAAAACGCTGCAACGGAAAGCAGTGACACAATAATCGGTGCGTAAGGGGTCAGCCATTTCATCAACAGCAAAAGCCAGAGCGATTGTAAAGCCACCGCTGGAATAATTGTTAGAATGCGTCGAATGATTTTTCCCATATGTTTACCCCCCTCTATGTTATTTCTCCTCCGAAGATGCTTCCCAATCGCAAACTATTTGTGCCATTTCCTGTGGGGTTTCTTTATAGCCTCGTAATACCCACGCATTCATAAGCCCAAACAATCCATATGTAATAAATTGGATAAAGTAGTGCGTTTTGGCATCGGCATTAGCGACAATGGATGCCGCTTCTTGTAAATAGAAGTTTAGAATCACATATTGGCGATCAGCTGAGTAGAGCAGATCACAAATAGGACGAGTGGAAAGGCAAAATTCAAAAAACAGCCTGATGCCGTCATAACTACCAGTGGCGAAGTTGGTAGCACCGTGTTCGTCGGAAAAGCGCTTCCACAGACATGTGATTTTGAAAGACAGAACTTCATCTTTACTTTTGAAATAACGGAAATAAGTGGAGCGACCTACATCTGCCTTGGCAGTCATCTCCTCAATACTGATTTTTTCAATGGGTTTTTCTTTCATTAGTTCCAGCAACGCTGTACCCATACATTCTTTCAGATAGTCTGTTGTAGCCGTTGTCCTTCGCATAAGAAACGTCTCCTTTAATTGCGTATCATTGAAACAAGGATTGTCATTTGTTCCACTTTCGCTCGGACTATTGACAACGCCTGCTTCTGTGA
Source organism: Sellimonas catena (assembly GCF_027924685.1). Classification (NCBI taxonomy): domain Bacteria; kingdom Bacillati; phylum Bacillota; class Clostridia; order Lachnospirales; family Lachnospiraceae; genus Sellimonas; species Sellimonas catena. Next base: position 54,767 of record NZ_BSBO01000016.1, on the reverse strand, counting down.
TATTCATAGCATCTATGATACTATCGTTTCATTTATACTATCATTTGCTATTTGCCCTGTCAAGCTAAAATGCGAGTACGACGAGCAGAAAGGAAAACTATGGGTACGATTTTTTCCCGTGTAAAACTCAGCGGAAAGCATGTGGCCGCCCTCTTGGCGCTGATGCTGCTCTCCGCTGTGACAGCCATGCTGCTGCCTACTGCCCTGGCCAGTATGATTGACATCGGAGTGGCCGGAGAAAACCGAAACACCATCCTAATCATTGCGGCGGTGATGGCAACCCTGGCCATTCTGCGGCTCTGTGTTTATTATATCTGAGCTATTCACAGTAAAGTTGGACATTTGTATTCAGCGGGAGAAAATAACCTTGACAAATCTCGTCTCACCGGGCAATCTCTGAAAGTTCCCCTTCCAGTCCCAGATCGGCAATCATGTACATCATCCCGCTGACCGCATTGATCCCTTTAGCCGGGCTGGCCGCATGGGCCGCAAATCCCCGGACAGACAGCCTCACACCCTGCTTTTCTGTCTCACAGCTGATTTTACAGCTGGTTGCTTCTTCCCACTTTGGCATCCGCTCCCGCACCGTTTCTTCCAAACCTGCCGGAAGGAGAGCCGATGCTGATTCCGCTACCGAGTTGTATGCATTGCCTCCGGAAAGTTCGATCTTTTCCTTCAGGTCTGTCACAAGCTGGTACTGGAACACCCCTTTTTCCGCATGATTCAAAGGGAACTCCGCATCCGGCGTGAATGAAATCTGCGGAGGAGTCATTTTCTTTACTCCAAAATAATAATCCATGCATTTCCAGTCTGTCTCTTCGTTCGCTCCTACAATCAGACGGATCTTTTTGCTCAAAGGAATCCCCATTTCCTTTAGAATTTTTACTGCATGGAGACATACCACCATTGGTCCTTTATTATCCAGCACACCTCTTCCATATAGTTTTCCATCTATAATCCGAGGCCGGAAGGGATCACAGATCCATCCTTCCCCGCACGGGACAACATCCACATGTCCCAGAATTCCGACTGTTTCTTCCCCGTTTCCATAATCCGCATGTCCTGCATAATTATCAAAATTTTCTGTCTGAAGACCTGCTGCCTCCGCCAGGCCGAGATAACATTGAAGTGCCTTTGCAGGACCTTCTCCAAACGGCATTCCCTCCGCCTGTTTACTTTCCACACTGTCTATGGAAACAAGCTTCATAATATCCCGGATCAGACTTTCTCTGTCATCTTTGATCTTTTTTTCAAAATCCATCTTGTCCTCCCTATTCCATCAGGGGACACTCTTGCTGTCCCCTGACTTGGTCATCCGCTACAGGAACAGCTGAATTACAAGCATTACCGCACTGAATCCTGCCATGATTCCCATCAGCGGCATAATAAATTTCAGCCATTTATCGTATGTTACATCTACCATGGCAAGAGAAGCCAGAATCAGTCCGGCCGGCGTAATAAAGGAAATCAGTCCGAGCCCGTATGCATAAGCAGAAACAATCGCCGCTCTGGATACACCCACCGTGTCCGCAAGCGGTGCCATAATCGGCACAGAAAGCACTGCCAGTCCCGATGAAGAGGAAATGAAAAATCCAAGCACGATAAATACAAGCATCATCAGGATAATAAACAGAACCGGATTTATTCCGCTGATTGCTCCGGAGAAGAATGCCAGAATTGTATCCGACACCATCCCATTTTCCAGAATGATATTAATTCCGCGGGCAACACCGACAACGAGTGCAACGCTCATCAGGTCGGCTGCTCCGCCGATGAACTGATCCATGAAGTTCTTTTCTCCGATTCCGGAGGTGAAGGCAAGAATGATCGCGCACGCCAGAAAGAGTGCGGTCATGCTGTCAAACCACCACTGCTTTGCAACCAGTCCCCATACAAGCACCCCAAAAGTAATTCCAAATACGGCCAGAGAAAGTTTCATGCGTCCTGTAAATTCCGGAACCTCCCCCTGATGCCCGAACTTTTTCATATGATATTCGTACTGATCATAGCAGATTGATTTTGTCGGATCCGCTTTTACCTTTTTCGCATAGCGCAGAATATAAACCAGTGTAATAATCACACCGATGATCAATGCCGCGAAACGGAATCCCATTCCGTCCGCCAGGCTGATTCCCGCCGCATTGGATGCGTTTCCTACTGAAAACGGATTAATCGTCGGGAACATGGTTCCGATCGATGATCCCATATAGATCGCTGCGATACACACGATGACATCATACCCCGCCGCCAAAAAGACGGGAACCAGAATCGGATACAGAGCGATCGTCTCCTCCGCAAGTCCGAACGTTGTTCCTCCTGCCGCAATAATAATCGTAATCAGGACAATCAGAATGTATTCCTTTCCCTTTGTAATCTTTGACAGAACCGCAATCGCCGAATTGAATGCTCCCATATAATTCAGGACACCGATACATCCACCAAGAACAAAGATAAAAAGAATGATATCAATCGAATCATATACCCCGCTGATTGGTGCCAGAAGAATTTCAAAAACTCCCTGCGGGTTTTGTTCTACTGTTTCATAAGTTCCCGGAATCGCAACCGGTTTGCTGATGGTTCCATCCAGAAATTTGTCCAGATTTCCGGTAACTCCCAGTTCATCCAGCGTCTCCTGGGTAGGATCCATTTCCGTGATTTCGCCCTCCGGGTTTGTAACTTCAAACATTTCCGTCTGTGCGTTATAAGCCAGCTTGGAATACAGACCCGCAGGCACAACCGCTGTCAGGATCGCCGCAAAAATCAAAACAATAAACAACACGGTCAATGCTGACGGGAACGACAGCTTTTTCTTTTTCTTTTCCATATCCTGTTTTCCTCTACTTTTCTGCAAATATTTTTACAAGTTCTACAATAATCTGTACCGCTTTTTCCATTCCTTCTACCGATACATGCTCCAGCGGTCCATGATATCCATGTCCTCCTGTTCCAAGATTCGGACAAGGAAGCCCTTTAAAAGAAAGCTTGCATCCATCCGTACCTCCCCTGATCGGGCAGATGACAGGCATGGCTCCTGCCAGCTCACATGCTTTTTTTGCATTTTCGATCAGATAAAAATGATCTTTTACAATACATTCCATGTTTTTATATTCATCTTTCAGTTCAAGGGAAACAGTTCCTTCACCCCAGATTTCATTCATGGATTTTTCAATATGCCGGAGTGTTTCCTTTCTTGCACGGAAACTTGTCTCATCATGGTCACGTACAATATACTCCATTACCGCATGGCTTTCATCTCCGTGAATGGTCAGAAGATGATAAAATCCTTCATAACCTTCTGTATATCTCGGCGTCTCATATTTTGGAAGCATCTGATTGATTTCTGCCGCCAGAAGTACCGCATTGATCATTACGTTTTTGGCTGATCCCGGATGGACACTTTTTCCTTCTACCGTAAACTTCGCTTCGCAGGCATTGAAATTCTGATACTGGATTTCTCCTTCTCCATCTCCGTCCAGCGTATAAGCCACTTCGGCATCAAAGGCGTCAAAATCAAAGTATGCCGCCCCTGCTCCGCACTCCTCATCCGGAGTAAAGGCCACACTGATCTGTCCGTGCGGAATCTCCTCCTCAATGATGATTCGGAGCATCTCCATGATCTCAGCAATTCCGGCCTTATCATCCACTCCAAGAATGGTACGCCCGTCTGAAGTGATCAGGGTTCTTCCTTTCCACTCTTTCAGGTGAGGGAAATCCTCCGTACTGATTACCCGTCCGCATTCTTTCAGCTTTACGTCTTCCCCATCGTAATTCTCGATACGGACCGGGGTGATTTCTCCTTCACAGAATTCGGATACAGTATCCATATGGGCGATAAACCCGATTTTCTTCCGGTTCTCGTATCCTTCCGTCGCTTTTAAGGTCCCATATACAAAACAATGGGCATCCAGTCTTGCGTCCTCTATTCCAAGCTCTTTCAGTTCCCGGACCAGAATTTCCGCAAGGTCAAACTGACATTTTGTTGTCGGTACACATTCCACATTCTCATCGCACGGTGTCTTTACGGTAATGTACCTCATAAGCCTCTCTTCTACCTGCATCTTTTTTCTCCTTCCGTTTTTATCTGGAACTATTTTATAAGCTGAACGTATTTCCTGCAAATCTTCTTCGTTTTCTTGACACGAAAATTTTTCTCGTGATATTATAGGCTCAGTCGAAAAAGCACAAAGATTCCTGCTTAATTTTTTCGGCGCCAAGCTCTTTGTGCATTTTTCATAAAATAATCGATTATTATGAAAGGTTTTTGATATGGATGTCAATAAAATCATCGGACAAAATATAAAAAAATATCGTACCGCCTATAATATGACTTTAAAAGAGATGTCCGATAAACTCCATAAAAGCATCTCAACGATTTCCAAATATGAAAAAGGCGAGATTTCCCTGGATATGACAACGTTTCTTGAAACGGCAAAAATTCTCCGTATTTCACCGTCTGCCCTTCTTTCCGGCACCTCGGTTCTTTCTAATGAGCATTCTGAGACTGATCATAATGCCGAGGTTATATATATGTATACATACAGCGGTTCTGAAAAGGAGATTGTCCGCAGCCTTATTGAACAGTATCCTCCGGTTTCTCCTGATGATCCTTACCGCGTTCATCTTTATAATGATGTCCGCGATTTTAAAAATCCCGGAAGCTGCAGCGGCTTTTATACCGGAGACTACTCTGAAAACGGATTCCTCGGAACCTATATCCTTCACAACCAGATTTCTTCTACTGAGCATGTTATGATTTCCTGCGTAAAAAATCTGGTCAACTCGAACCAGCAGCTTGGACTTGTCTCCGGACTTTCAAACTATACTATGCTCCCTGTTGTTTTTAAAACGGTTCTGTCCCGGAGCGAACTTACAGACAGAAAACATTTAATGGACCTTTTAACATTTTCCAGAGAAGACTTCCGGGAACTGAAGCAGTCACACTGTCTTGTGGTCCGTAATGTCAGATAAGGAGGAATTTGTCATGATACGATTAATCGCCAGCGACCTTGACGGTACGCTTTTGAGAAACGGAGCGCAGGCTCTATCTCCGGAAGTTTTTGAACTGCTTCCTGCCCTCAGGAAAAAAGGCATTCATTTTGTCGCTGCAAGCGGCCGCCAGTACGCCAATATCCGCCGTCTCTTTGCGCCGCTTCAGGATGAAATTTCCTATGTTGCGGAAAACGGTTCTCTTTGTATGCATGAGGGAAAAATGGTTGCTTCCGGCCAGATTGACCGGGATCTTGCCAACGAAATTATTCTGGAAGCACGCCGTCAGCCGGACTGCTCGCTTCTTTATTCCAGCCCGGAAAAGTGCTACGTTGAAAAAGGAAATGACCGTCTTTACGACCATATTAAAAATCATGTCCACTATGATGTGGAGCTTGCAGATGATCTGACACAGCTGGATGCTCTGTGCCTGAAAGTTGCAATCTGTAACTTTGACGGTGCAGACCGTTCGTTCGGATATTTCCGCGAAAAGTATCAGGATCGTATTAAAATTGTCACCTCCGGAAATATCTGGTTTGATTTTATTGCACCGAATGCAGATAAGGGAACCGGACTTGCGGCTATCGCCTCTGCTCTTGAAATCCGTCCGGAGGAATGTATGACGTTCGGCGATCAATATAATGATATTGAGATGCTTGCATTCACTCCAAACAGCTATGCGATGGATACCTGTGCAAAAGGGGTGGAGCGCTACGCCGCACATCAGACTTCTTCGGTAGAAGAGGTCATCCGAACCCTTTTATAAACCTGTCTGCACAGTTACCGGAATTTGCAAAAAAGAGAGGAATATATTATGACGACTGTACCGCATCCATCCTCAGGGATGGATTTGAAGCTCATGTATCAGGACTGCACGCTCTGTCCCCGAATGTGCCATGCCGACCGGACCAGCAAGACCGGTTTCTGCAGATGTACCGATGAAATCACGGCGGCCAGAGCCGCCCTTCATTTCTGGGAAGAGCCATGTATCAGCGGATCCGGAGGAAGCGGAACTGTATTTTTCAGCGGCTGCACATTAAAATGCTGCTTTTGCCAGAATTATCAGATCAGTCAGGAGGGATTTGGGAAAAAGATTTCCACGGAAGAACTTGCCCGGATTTTTCTGGATCTTCAGGAACAGGGGGCAGAAAATATCAGTCTGGTCACTGCAGACCAGTACCTGCCGTCTGTCGTTTCTGCATTAGATCTGGTTAAAGGCCGGATCCGGGTTCCTGTTGTCTATAACTGCAGCGGCTATGAACGGTTGGAAAGCCTTCAGCTTCTCTCCGGTTATATTGATATTTTTCTTCCGGATCTGAAATACTATGATACAGGCATTGCGCAGAAATATTCCCGTGCAGGAGATTATTTTTTCTATGCATCCAGGGCCATTCCGGAAATGATCCGCCAGACCGGCATTCCCCGGTTTAACCAGCAGGGAGTTCTGGAGAAAGGCGTCATTGTGCGCCATATGGTTCTTCCGGGACAAAAAGCTGATTCGATCCGTCTTCTGCACTGGATGGCGGACCATCTGGAAAAGGGCAGCTTCCTTTTAAGCCTGATGAGCCAGTATACACCTTTTTACCACGCATCCGATTATCCGGAAATCAACCGGCGGATCACAACATACGAATACGAAAAGGTTCTGGACGAGGCCGTCCGCCTCGGACTGACTGACGGATATATGCAGGAAAAATCCAGCGCAAAGGAGGAGTACACTCCTGCTTTTAATCTGGAAGGAATAGAAAGGAGAATCTAAATGAAATATAAACATTCCGGAGACGAGTATACGCTCCATTTCAGCCACAACATACTGGCGTTTCTCTATGTTGTACTTGGAATTGTACTTTTGATCAAGCCAACCGAACTGACCCGTCTGTTCTGCATCTTTCTCGGCATTGCAGCTCTGCTTTACGGCGGAATCAGACTGTTCTCCTATCTGCGCAGAAAAGAATATGAATCCGCCTTTCAGATGGATCTGATTCTTGGCGTGATTCTGATTGTCGTCGGAGTCGTCTGCCTGGTACAGCCGCGGATTATTCTTTCCATTCTGCCATTTGTCCTTGGGATCATTATTCTGCTGGATGCCATCGGAATCCTTCAGCGGTCACTTCGACTGCGGAGACTTGACTATGACGGATGGTGGATTTCCCTGATTCTGGCACTGGTGCTGGCACTTTTCGGACTTATTCTGATTGCCAATCCGTTTGAGACGACGATTCTCTTTGTCCGTTTTCTCGGATTTACACTGCTGGCAGACGGATGCTTCGATCTGTGGGGAATTTATCTGTATCGAAAATATCTCTAATTTGAAATATTCTGAAACTTTAGAACGATTTGAAATTCGGGACAGTTTCTCATCACAATAGAAAAACAGAGGTGCGGACTTCTTCGTACGGGTATTACGTACAGAAAAGCTCCGGCACCTCTGTTTTCTATTTTTGATTTGCTGAGTTTATTGTTCTATTTTGCGGTTTATCCTACTGTGATCGTGTAGGATTTCTCAAAGATTCTGCCCGGTTCCAGCATATTTCCCCATTCTCTTTCTTCCAGCTTCTTACTGAAGTCCGCCCGGTCGCATCTTCCGTACCACGGTTCTATGCAGACAAACGGAGCCTTGCCGCCTTTCGGGGCCCAGATTCCAAAGAGCGGTGCGTCAAACTCAACTGTCACATAGGCATTTCCTTCCGGATCTACAAGAGCTACGTTGTGTGCCTGGTCGTTTTCAATAACCAGCGCGTCTCTTGAAAACAGGTCTTCTGCGATCTGCATTTCTCCATTTTCCAGCTGATATTCGGCCTTTTCCTCTGTCAGAAGGCCGCCCTCTCCGATGAGGCTGGAGACCACCGGACCTTCCGCGTCAAAACGCAGCCGGTAATCCGTCTGTTTTCCCTTCCCGGAAATCGGGCAGACAAACGCCGGATGGCCGCCGATGGAAAAATACATTGTCTTCTCATTTGTATTTTCCACTTTCCACATCACTTTCACACTTCTGCCTTCCAGTCTGTAACCAATGGACAGGCAGAAATCAAACGGATACTTTTCCTTTGTTTCCGGCGTTTCATGCAGCTCAAACCAGATTTCATTTTCCGCTTCTTCCGTCACAGTAAAATCCATATCCCTGGCAAAGCCATGCTGCGACATCGAATACGTCTTTCCCTCATAGATACTCTCCTTATCCCGGTAGTTTCCAACCAGAGGGAAAAGCACCGGGGACGTCCGTTTCCAGAAAGCCGGATCCGCATCCCACAGATACTCCTGTCCGGTCTGATTGTCCTTTAAAGACCTCATCTCCGCTCCATGAGAAGCGATTTCCAGTGTCAGTTCTTCATTTTTCAAACAAAACATAGACTGTTCCTCCTTTTACCGGTCACGACAGACCTGAAAAATATAAAACTTCAGGCTGATGCCCTGCATCCCCCGTCTAGCAAGGCATTTCCATATACTGTGCCCCTTAATACACCACTACTACACCACTTTTCCTATCAACGCCATCTCTTCCTTTAAGGTATGCTCTTCCACATGACAATACAGATCCATTGTCATCTGCAGGGAATTATGCCCCAGAATCTTCTGTAATGTTTTGGGACGCATGCCTTTTTCAATAGCTTTCGTAGCGAACGTGTGCCGTAAACCATGCGGGGTGAAGGGTTCAAAATTCAGATCCGGATACTTTCTGTTTATTTTTTTAATCAGATAACGAAGAGCTCCTCTGATATTTGCCTCATTGATAGGATTGTTTGTCTTGCTGCAAAACACAAGGTTTTCCATTCCGATGCGGGGATTATGGCGAACGGCAATACGCTCTTTTCGCAATTTCATTTCCTGAAAAACATCCCGGACTTCTACTGTCATCGGAATCATTCTCTTCCCGGCTTTTGTTTTCGGCTGATGAAATTCATATATAGCTTTCCCGTCTTCCGGCAGATAACACAGTGTTTTATCTACCAGTATTGTGCCATTTTCCATATCAATACAATCCCAGGTTAGTCCGAGGATTTCTCCCATACGCATTCCGGTTCCCAGAGCGACCACAAAAAACGGATACAGCTGCCCGCCTTTAGACTCTTCCAGGATAATATTTATTTCCGCATCGCTGAGAATTCGCTTTTCTTCTTTATATTCATTTTCGATAATCGGATTTATGCCGACTGCAATATTTTTATGTAGAAGATCCGCTTCCACAGCCCTGTTGAGCATATCTACAAGAAGCGCTTTGCAATCGCACCGCATGGCGTCTGTAGCCAGCTGATTAAATGCATCCTGAAGTATGATCAGATTTAATCTGGTCAGCTTTCTCCAGCCCAGGCTCTCACGAAGGCGGTTGTATTGGATTGCATAGGTCCTTTTTGTTGTATCTCTGCAATGTTTCTTACATGTTGTGATCCATTTTTCATACCATTCATCCAGGGTCATACCGGTCGAAATTACGTTGAGCTGTTTATCATCGTTGAACTGCTCTTCCCGCAACTTCTTTGTGATTTCTGTCACTGTAGAGGCGTACAGCGTCTGGCGCTTTCCGAATCTGTTCGTAAATCTGGCCTGATATATTCCATCCTTCCTTTGTGTGATTCCTTTTCCAAGTTCTTTCCCGTTCAATGATTTTCCCATAAATATTTCCTTTCTTCACATTGAACAGGAACCTGTTTACCCATACTTTACTATACCACAGGTTCCTGTTTATTTGTTTAAATCCGCGATATTTATGCCGTATTTTTTTCAAGCCATCTGTCCAGTTCTTTTTTATTAGCATACCATCTGTTCCCGATCTGAACGCCAAAGCCATTATTCCCTCTTACCAGTTCCCTGGCTTTCGTCTGCCCGATTCCAAGATAAAGACAAATTTCCTTAATATTCAATAATTGCTTTTCTATTTTTCTTTCCCTTACTGGGATATTGGTCATAAATATATCTCCTTCCCTCCTGAAAAATACCTGACAGGAAGAAGCCGTCTTAATACATTATACTTTCAGACACTTCCCAGGCAGTCTTCAGGCAATTTACAAACTTCAATTTTGCTTTATTTTTCAGGGTTTAGGCAGTTCAGGCGGTTTATTTTCACTCTTTAGAGAAAAATAAATTATAAAATAAAAAGTAATTCCTTTTTACCCACCTGGAATGCCTGAAACGCCTGGATTATTTTTCACTACTCTGTACGGATTGCCACATGGATCCCACGGAACCCGCGTACTGTCTTCCCGTTGTTCCCGGGAAGATTCTTATCATAAGTCAGCCCCAGCGGCTGTGCATTCTCATTCAGATACTTCTTAAAGGTATTCTCTGCCCTGGGTCTTTCCAGATTATCTTCGCACCACTTGCGATAGGCAAAATAGAGCTGTCTGGAGCTGGCATAGGTTCCTTCTGCCCTTCTCACGTATCCGGAAGAATTCAGAAACGAAATGATGTTATTCTCATTTTCCATTAGATCCTTCAGGTTCTTCTTTGCCCGGTCGCTGATGCTGAATTCAAATCCGTTCCGAATCAGCCTGTGAAGCCCTTCCAGACACCACAGCGCGATTCCTTCTGCCTCCCGGATCAGTTTGTCCCCCAGATACCGGTCGTCCTTCCGGTCAGCAGGACGCTCTTTCGTCGTCAGGAGAATTTGTCTGCGGTAGAATCCATAGGACTGATCATGGAGGGATTTCAGTGAACCATTACCAAAGCAGATAATGCGCACATACAAAATCCCCTGTACACTCTGTTTCCCTTTTCTTTCCAGATCAATCTTATCCTCCATCGTGACGATGCTTTTAATATTGTTTGTGGAAGGCAGGGCTTCTGTCCTCATATCATCATCCATGAACAGAAGTTTTCCTTCCTGGTCGGCACGGTTAAACCGGTCATTCTCTAGTTTTTGAATGCTCCCTGTATTCATGTTGTCTCCTAGAATAGCCCGCAGCACCCGTCCGATCCGGCTTTTCCCTTCACCGCCTTTTCCAATCATAAGAAGCATTTTCTGACCGCGGTTGCTGGGGATCATCACATAACCCATGAATTCCTGAAGTACCGGAATATCCTCTTTTTCCAACAGGTCATCCAGAAAAGCCAGCCATTTCTCCGGCGCCGGAGCGCCCGGATTATATCTGACAGGGAGCCGGTTCATTGTCCATTCTTTTTCTTCTGAAAAATATCCTGCCAGATGATACGTCCCGTTGTGGAAATGAATCCTGTCTTCCCTGATTGGCGGCCTTTCACACTGACACATTAATTTCAGCGTGTTTAGGATACGCTCTACAGTTTTGGCAACATTGGTTTTCTGATAAGGCCGGATCTCATCTAAAATTTCTTTTCGGGCGGTTTCATCTTCAATCTCACCATCCAGATCATAAAGCCTGCCGTGAATACATTTCCGTTCTTTCTTCCGGAGCAGATATTCACAGAGAGCAATCTCATCAATCTTATTTCCATCGAACCAGTCCGCAAATTCGGATGACTCCGCAGTGTCCGTTTTACCTAGAAGTGTTTTCAGAGCTTCCAGCTGTTCCGGTTTCAGGCTTTTGAAGTCTTCCTGCATACCCCGTAATCTCCTTTCCGGCGGACAACAGCAGTTCCACCCGTTTTTCCAGCGGTGAATACAACAGGACATCCATCAGATACTCAACTCTGGTCAGCCTGTCCAGAGCTTCACAGAATCTGGAAACCCATTCTTCATCCGGTCTCTTTGGTGCATAAAGTTCTTTCCAAAACTGAAGCTGCTCCCGATACTGCCCGAGAATAGAAAAACAGATCCGTTCCAGTTTCCCGTAATTCCGCTCCAGTGATGCTGTTGTCACAATCCTTTTGCATTTTCCTCTGTCCGGCGGACGCTGTACCTCATACCGGACTCCGAAATCCTTTGCCAATTTCTCGGCAGCTTGCCGGACAGATAATCCAAAATATGCAGCTGTAAAATCAATCACATCTCCGTCCGCCTGGCAACCAAAACAATGAAACCTCTGATCCAGTTTCATACTGGGATGTCTGTCTCTGTGGAACGGACAGCATGCCATTCCATTTTTCGTCACCTTGATCCCGTAATATTCAGCTGCCTGCCTTGCCGTTACAGTGTTTTTGACTGCTTCAAATACGTTCATTTCATATCCCTTCCTTTCATTTATCGACAGTCTCTGAAAGGAAAAAAATATTTTTCCCTTCACTTAACCCAACGGGGAGGGGGAATTTTACAAGGTGAACTCAAATTTCTTAATTATTTTTTTACGATACAGGAATCAAATATGATCCTCGCTTTTGTCACCCAAATATTTTTCCCTTCACTTATAAGGGAAGAGGATGGGCGTTTTACAAACGAAAAGAATAATTTTTTAAAAATCTATATAGAATTGCAGGAGTAAATTTACGCATATTAAAAGCCGGGCAGTTTCGTGCCGCCCGGCTCATATAGAATATTACTTTCAACATATTTTAACTATTCCAGCATATTTTTGAGAAGATTTTCAAACCGTTCTTCTTTAAAACATAATTCATTTCCTCAAACCGAAAGTTGAGAACTAAAACTCATACCTTGTTCCATGCGAGAGTAACAGCCCGTCTGTTAATTCTATGCATAAAATTATTGTATTCTCATCATCAAAATTATTATGTCCATTGTCAATCCACTCAGAAAATACATTTTTCAATTTCTCGGCAATTTGATAATTTTCCTCTTTCCCAAAATATCCCAAATTGATACTCTTTCCATGTGCTGTAAACCATTCCCCGGCTATTGCAACAGCAGGGTTGTTTTTTATATGCTTCATTTTATTTGAAAGTGCATATGTAATAATATAAAACGCGCCATTCTCATAATAGGCATTTACATAACGCACAAAAGGCACCGCATTTTCTATTGTTGCCAATGCAATAATGGTATCTTTTCCAAAACGTTCCCTCATTATTTTTTCAGCATCTTCACTCAATTTTTTCACAAGACCATCTCCTTTTCTTATTTATTCAGTTTCATAAACTGGACTTTACAGGTTTCTCATATCATCTAACTGTTTTGCTCTTTGATATGCACAAACTAAAAATTCCTGAATAGATAAATCTTCATAATCCCAATTCATAGGTTCCAGAGTTGTCGCACCTTGATAGCCTGTGAGCGTTATTTTCCTCATGACTTCTTGTCAATCAATATTACCATCAAAAGGAAGCTGATGCTGATTATGCTTTCCTCCATTATCCTGCAAATGTAACGCCATTAAACGTTTACCATACTTGTTCAGCAAATCAATATCAGATGCATGGTTTTGATGATGACAACTGTCATAACAGTAGCCTACAAATTTTGACTGAAAAGTATTCAACACACGATCCAGATTATTTATATTTGCTAAATTTCAAAGGCAATTTGAATCTCTTCATTTTCTGCCTTATGAATAATATTCTGCAATCTATTTAACCCCAGTTCGTTAACCGGATATTGATCATCGGGTAGATGAATCACCATTGTAGGGATATGAAAGTCGACGCAATCTTCTACACACTGGAGATATGTTTGGTAGACGCTTTCTCCATTCAAATCATCTGATGATAAATGATTCTGTTCATGGACTGGTGTGTGCATATTCTCTATTTCCAATCCAGCATTTTGGGCAAGGCGAACGTCCTCCTGATATCCCGTCCCCCTTCCGAACTTGTCGCTCCACCATAACATCACGCAATCAAATCCAGCCCATTTTATTAATTTGTATCTATCTTCAAAAGACACATCAAAACTACCACCATAACCGAAACAATCATAGATTCCTACCATAGTCAGTCCCCTTTATAAATCCGAATTCGTTAATTTGATTATACTTTATTTTTTCATAAATCACTATAATTTTCAAACTGTTCTGATACTTGGATACATCTTTTTATTTTTTCTCAAGCATTCCCCGAATTTTTTCTGCCTTTAGTTATATTAAATGAGAGAGCTTGCAGTTTTATAAGGGCAAGATCCACCCCGGTAATACAAAAACAGATTTTCTGTCTTTTGTATGATCCGTGGTCGGCATCTTGTTGGGGATTACGATTTCCCCAAGCCCTCGTTGATCAGCTACACTTATAACTGATAGCGTCCGCAATAACTTACCCCGGTAACTATATTCAGAAACGACACCGAAATGCTACAAAATCATCAGTTAAAGCAATCGGCAGAATAATCCTAAGCTGACTATACCCGCCGTCAAAAAAGCTCATGTAAACCTACGAAAATTTCAAAAAATGATACCGAAACATGACCCAAATTCCTGCCCTGTCAAGAAACCGACCATCCAAAGAGCGCAAGTGAAACTGATTTGATATTCCTATTTTTTTGCTTTCCTCATCCGACATATTACCCATGCATTTACATGGTTTATTACAATAAGTCCACCGATCAAAATCATCACTTCCCATATCGGCCAGCTGAACACAAAATAGGAAAGCCTCTGTTCCATATAATATCGAACCGGAATCAGCACAGCCATCCCCATAGTCAGTAACAGACCGGCAGTGAACAGACAGTAATAACTACCTTCAGCTATGATCAGTTTTCTTTTCTGTCTTTCTGTCATACCTACACTCTCCATCACAGACAGTTCCCTTTTCCTTGTAAGAAAACCTGTGACCATGATATTGAAATAATTTGTAAAACCTGCCAGCAGAAGAACAACACTTATACTGCCAAGAATCATCCTGTTCCCTTGAATATACGATGCCGCTTCGCTCATGAGATCCGATTTACTGATACAGAAGATTCCGGCTTCTCCGCTTCCCCTGTCATAAGAAGTCTCTGTCATCAAGCTCCGGCGCTGATTCTCTTCTGAAATAATCTTCTGGATTTCAGCATTTACCGCTGATTCTTTTTCCCGGTCAATCTCCAGCTCCATGTACAATGTTTTCTTTTCTGTAGGTATTTTTTCAAACCCCTGTTCGCTAATCAGAAAGTACAGATTTCCTTCTGAACCATGCCAGGTCTGGCGAATATCAGGGAAATCATCCGCCTGGTTATCCAGATAGCCGCACAGGCTGAATTCTTCAGACTGTCTTGTCTGAAAATTACCTTCTTCCCCTTGTTCCATTCGTTCTGTATCGGTCATACTGCTCCACCAGATCTGGTCTGCTCTTGACCGCAAGGTTTCAAAATATACAGGCTCTCCCACGCTTTCCTGCGCAAACTGTTCCTGTCCCTTAGACAACGCATGATCGTGAAGAATCAACACTCCAGTACCACTTGCAAAGGACTCCATATCAACCGCAAGATCTTTGTCATTCACGTATTTTGTAAGTAATTCGATTTCATCGTCCCCGAGGATCTGAACCACGTCTTCAGACCATCCTTCGAGCATTTCCTGATCTTCCTTGTCACCGGCAGAAGATTCGTTCAGAGGTTTAATTCCCTTTCTCGAAATAACCGTATCGAGATAAGCGCCTTCCATAATATACGATTCTTCCAGATTCAAACCATCGATACCCATCAATTTTTTTCTGACATCCGAAGATATCGGTGAAAATTCATCATATTCATTATCATACAACAGAGCAAAGAAACTCCCTTCGGTCAGCATAGGGTCCTGGCCGGCGTCCCGGGTCTGATATTCTTCCCCGTATCCCCTCTCTCGCCCCCATGCACTGAATTGCCCTGCGATCAGAAAATCCGGCCGTTTTTCAATTACATGTTCATAATCGCTTCCGGACGTGATCACAACTGCCCAGATAAACGTTTCCAATCCAAGAAAAAGGGAAAGTACCGTCATGATAAACCGTTTCCTGTAACCGGCAATATTTCTTCCAGCCAGATAACGGATTTCCCCGGCTGGACTGCGTTTCTTTTTTCCGAAAACAGAATTCCTTTTCTGTTGATACCGGGATCCCGGCCGTTTCCCGGCCGATACTTCTGTGTAGCGGATACTTTCCGCGCAGGACATTTTCACTGTTCTCCTGATTACTCCGGCCGACGCAGCCAGAACAATTCCGTCTGTAAAGAAAATCGCCAGTAATAAAATTACCGGATGAAAAATGCGGAGTCCCTCCCCGCCGCCAATCTTCCGAAGATACTCACTGCTCAGGACCGTCGGGATAATTCTTGCCAGCAAAACCGCCGATAATGCAGCGCCGGTCGCTGTCCCGGGGACAAGAATCTGCAAAATCTGATGGGAATAAATTTTTGAAACCTGCTTCTGTGTTGCTCCGATCGTGTTTAAAAGCCCCAGCTGCCGAATGTCTCCCGCCATGGAAATCTGCAGTACATTGTGGCACAGAAAAAAGATGCCGCACAGAACGATCACTGTCCCAAGAACTGCTATTTCATAACCGCCCATAATACCTTCTACAGCCTGATGTACCGCAGTGTCGCTTACAGTAATCTTCTGTTCCTGATTTCTCATCTGCAGATCTTCATATAAACGCGTTTCTGTCTCCTGCCATCCCAGGCGGTCTGACTGGCGGAAAATCAGATCCGCCTCTTCCTTTGACCGAATTCCCCAGTCGGCCAGTTTCTTCTCCGAAATGTACCCCGGCGCATTCTCAATACCATGATCGGCAAACCATCCGCTCAGGATAAAGGTTTCATCTGAAGTTTGAAATAATCCATAAGAAACCGTAAGTTGTATTTCCATCCCTTTCTGTGGATTCCTTATTCCAAAAGCTACCAGAACCTTTTCTGAAAGCATAATCTCCTGTTCCTTTTCAGGATAACTTCCATAGATTTTTGTATAAGCCGGACAGATCAGCTTTTCCCAGGCATCTGTATCCACCCATTTTATTGTACAGACCGACTTTTCTGTATTCTCCTGAACAGTATCTGTTTTTGCTGGCTCTGCCGGTCCTACCGTCATGCATCTTCCTGCCTGCTCTATATAACTCAAGGATTTTAAACGGGTATACTGGGATGTACTTCCTTTTTCCACTGTCCCGGATGCCGCCGTGCCGGCTGTCCGGATTGTGCGCATCTCCTCCGCACGGATCTTTCCGCGGGTGATGCCAAATACCATGGTCAGCGTAACGACAGATAGAACTACAGCCAGAAAAAGAATCCTGTTTCTTCCTTTGGTCGATCCGGCGTACCGGACAGAAAGCATACGAATCACATTCCGGTTATCATTCGGGGTATAATTTTTTCTTTCCATAAGCTACCCCTCCTGTGTGAACTTCCCGCAGTTCTCACAGATCCGTCCATCTGACATCCGGATGATCCGGTCTGCCATCTGGGCCACCGCCTCCTGATGCGTCACAACGATCATGGTCTGATGGAATCTGGAAGCGCAGGATTTCAGAAGTCCCGTCACTTCCATGCCGGTAACAGAATCCAGATTTCCCGTAGGTTCATCCGCCAACAGAACCGCCGGTTTCGTAAGAAGCGCCCTTGCGATTGCCGTTCTCTGCTGCTGACCTCCGGAGAGCGTGCCTGGCAGCCGGTCTAATTTATCCGAAAGACCCAAAAGACCAGTAATCTCTTCAAAAAAACTTTCATCCACGCCCTGACCGTCCAGCCTGAGGGGAAGTACGATATTTTCATAAACACTGAGAGACGGAATCAGATTATACTGCTGAAAAACAAATCCAATATTCCGTCTCCGAAAGACTGTGCGCTCCTCCCGGTCCATATCCTTCAGACTGCTGCCCCGGATCCAGACTCCCCCGGAATCGGGTACATCCAAACCACCCAGCATATTCAGAAGTGTTGTCTTTCCGCTGCCCGAGGTTCCGACCACCGCAAGGAATTCGCCGTCCTCAGCCGTCAGCGAGACTCCATCCAAAGCATGAACTTCATAAGTATCTGTAACATAATATTTTTTCAGATTTACTGCATTTATCATATCCATATCAAATCTCCTGTTTTTGTTTTTTCAGTATATACAGTAAATCTTACAAATTACTGACAAAATCCATGATTAATCTTATAAAGGAAGATTTACTTCCATGATCAGTCCAAAATCCGCCCTCTTTGCCGTCAGAAATCCTCCGTGCAAATGGATGATCTCTCTTGCAAGGTAAAGCCCAATCCCAAATCCTTCCTGGATGGTAACACGCCGTCCCCGATAAAATCTACGAAAAATCAGATTTTCTTCCCCCTCTTCAATTCCAATTCCGTGATCCCGGACCTGTAACTTAAAATACAGTTCATTCTGCGCCAATATAACTTCGACAATCCCCCGCTGTCCACTGTATTTCACCGCATTGTCCAGAATATTATAGATCGCTTCACCCAACCAGTTAGGGTCGTGGCTGCAGACTGCCCGTTCCGGCATGTCAATGTGAAATTGAATTTCTTTTTCCTCCGCCCTGTTCTGGATCTGGCCAAAGGTGTTCTGGATCGTCCTGCACAGATCACATTCATTTTTACGGATCTGAATGACATGGTGTTCCAAGCGGGCCATCTTCACGAAACTGTCTACCAGAAAATGCAATTTCTTTTCACTTTCTTCCAGGGAAGATATGTACTGCCCGCTGATCTGTTCCATCTCTTTCTCCCCCGTCAGCACATCCTCGACTGCATTCCCCAAAAGACAGGTATAACTTTCAATATTTGCCAACGGCGTCCTCATCTGGTGGGCAACCTCGGAGATCAGTTTCTGGATTTCATCCCGGCTCTTTTCCGCTTCTTTTCTCCTACCCTCTAACATCTCCTGAATGCGTACCAGCTGATTTTCGATCCTGGATAGCATAAGTTCATCACCCGGAGAAGACACAAAAAGTTTTCTGCCTGCCAGAATATCCTCCGTCATAGACGCTGCTTTTTTCAGTTCCTCCATGCGCAGTTTCTTCTGGCGGATATATACGGCACATCCGCCCATGATGATTCCGATCAAAAAAGAAAGCAATGTTGTCAAATACATTTTCTTATTCCCCCATGCGGTAACCTAGACCAAAAACATTCTTTATATGCGACCGATCGCCGCCCAGCTTTTTCTTCAGCCGGCTGATCGTGACACTTACAGTATTCTCTTCTATAAACGCTCCGTCAAGTCCCCAGATCCTGTCCAGAATATTTTCCTTTGTCAATACCTGTCCCTGATTTTCCATAAAGAGAGTCAGCAGATGATATTCTTTTGCTGTCAGGATAATTTCTTCGTTTCCTGAAAACACTTTCTTTTTTTCCGGATATAAAGTAATGTCGCCGCAGGTAAGCATGCTGCCCTCTTTATGCCTCTTAAGAACCGCTTCTATTCGTTTCAGAAGCACCCTCATAGAAAATGGTTTTACGACATAATCATCCGCTCCGCTTTCAAAGGCCTCGATCATATCCTTTTCTTCGTCTCTAGCCGTCAGAAAAATCGCCGGAATTCTTCTCTCAGAAGTCAGTTCACGATATAAACTGATTCCATTCCCATCCGGAAGTCCAATATCTATTACAAACAAGTCCATGTCTTCAACAGATATATCCAATGCTTCTTTTTTGCAATGAACAGAAACAGTGGAATATCCATTATCTGTCAAATACTGATTCAATGCCTGATTCAGAAGGCGGTCATCTTCTATAATTCCAATCATCATACTTATAAACCTCTTATTTTATCTGCCAGTCAATCTGATTATACTTCTCTGCCCGTTAAATGACCACTCATTTTTCTTCTCACATATTTCCAAAAAGCTGAAAAATACCCTGTCAGGCATCCTGTGCTTCAAAGACCTGTCAGGGTATTTCTATATGTTCTTTTACGATGAATTATCAGGTTTCAGGTTCCTGTCAATGTACTACACCATTTTCATTTTTACATTCTGGCACTACACCATTTACTACACCATTTTTCTAAAAAATTGCACCATCCGACAACAGGTTACGATATTTTTTCTCCATTGCCACATTACCTTAAATCCTTATAAATCAAGGATTTCCGGATGCCTCTGCACCCTATTTCTCATCGCACACCTGGAAGATGTAAAACTTCAGATAATACGATTCATCCGCCGCCCAGAGGATCGGATGGTCCGGTGCCTGTGTCCGGAATTCCACCTGTCTGAGCCGACAGTGGACGCTTTTAGCGGCCTGCGCGATCGTCTTTGTAAACAGCTCATAATCCATGAAATGAGAACAGGAACAGGTTGCAAGAAAACCACCGTCTTTTACCAGCTTCATGCCACGCAGGTTGATTTCCCGGTAGCCTTTCACCGCATTTTTAATCGAACTTCTGGACTTCGTAAACGCCGGCGGATCCAGAATCACAACATCATACTTTTCTCCCTGCTTCTCCAGCTCCGGAAGCAGTTCAAACACGTCCCGGCTGATAAATTTCACCCGGTCAGAAAGCCCGTTCAGATCCGCATTCTCCCTGGCCTGATTTACCGCCAGATCCGACGCATCCACACCAAGCACACTCTCCGCGCCCGCAATTCCCGCATTCAGTGCAAACGATCCGGTATGTGTAAAACAATCCAGCACCTTTGCATTCTTGCAGAGCTTCTGAATCGCCAGACGATTATACTTCTGATCCAGGAAAAATCCGGTCTTCTGGCCATCCTTCACATCCACAATATAACGGACACCATTCTCCACGATCTCAACATTCGTATCAAATTCCTCTCCGAGGAATCCTTTCACCTTTTTCAGTCCTTCCTTCTCTCTCTCCTTCGCGTCACTGCGCTCATACACACCGCGGATCCTGATACCATCCTCCAAAAGAATCTCCCGGAGCAGCTCAATCAACAGTTCCTTATATCGGTCAATTCCCAGAGCAAGCGCCTGAAACACCAGCACATCCGAGAACTTATCAATCACCATGCCCGGAAGAAAATCCGCCTCGCCAAACACAATCCGGCAGCTCGATGTATCCACCGTTTTTTTCCTGTACTCCCATGCATCTTTCAGGCGCATACAGAAAAACTCCTCATCAATCTCCTGATCAATATTCCTCGTCAGCATCCGCACACGAATCTTTGAATGCCGGTTAATAAATCCCCTGCCCATCGGATACCCGTCAAAATCATGGACAAGCACGATATCCCCATCATCAAACTCACCCAATACACTATCGATCTCATTATCAAAAATCCAGGCACCACCGGACTTCAACATCCGGCCCTCCCCCTTTTTCAACGTCACAACAGCAAAACTCATATCTCAATCTCCCATCTTTCACTTTCAATTCTCCCTTATCATATCACATCCCCCTGATCCCGTCTCCCATTTCCATATATTCCGAATCTTCTGAAAATTCACCATCGGGGACAGGTCAAAATCCATTAAAAACCACCCCAATCCCAGAAAACACAACACTTTCAAAAACATTCTACAATTTCACCAACGGGGACGTGTTCCGATGCATCGGAACACGTCCCCGTTAATGAAAAATTATATAATTTCTACTACTTCGTAGCCTGCTTTTTTGACGGCGTTCCGGATGTCGTCGTCTGAGATCTGGCGGTCGTAGGATACGATGGCCTGTGATTTTTTGAAGCTTACTTTGGCGGCTGCGCCGTCGATTCTGTTGATGGATCTGGTCACGTTTTCTGCGCAGTGTTCGCAGTGCATGCCGGAGATTTTTACTGTTTTTTCTCCGATTTTTGGATGCTGCAGTTTCTTTTCTTCGGTTTTGATCAGTCCTTTGCTTCCTCCTCCGCAGCAGGCTCCTTCGCCTTTGAAGTGTTTAATGGTTCCTTTGACTGCGAAAATGATGATAACTAATACGATGAGTAAGATAATGATGTCTACCATATTTTTACTCCTTTATTTCTTCTTTTACATTTTGGGAAAAAATCTCCGTAATAACTTTAAATATCCGTACTGAATATCTGTAATCTGCTGTCTGTTCTATCGGTTTTTCCGTTTTTTTCTGATCCAGAGAACCAGCTGGTAAATTCCCATCGCAATGAGATAGATGAGAATGAATGCGCCGATGGCATAGAGCATGGAGTTTGTATCGCCCATTTTTCTACCTTCTTTCCTGAACAATCGGGCTGTTTTCATTCGGCTGTTTATTTCTTTTTCTGATAGAGGGAAGCGCTGCAGCCCGCGCAGGAACCGGAGCAGCCGCTGCATCCTGCGCAGCCTCCTTTCCCGCTCTTTTTATCCTGATGTTTTCTGTAAATAATGTATCCGCAATATCCAAGTACCAGTGCAAGGATAATGATATCGGCAATACCTGCTATCATGGTTTTGTTCCCTCCTTCTATTCATATGTGTTTGTATGTTCTTTCTGAATTGTTTAATAATAATTTCTTGAAATGTTCATGAAAGCCGGCCATGGTAAATCATAGCCAGCTTTCTTTATTATACCTCTTATCTTGCTGCCTGAACAGAAGTTTTGGTATAGACTTTCTGGTTTTTGTACGGATCCGGTCTGAACAGTAAAATCAGGAAAATGATTGCTACGATAAATCCGGCTGCTGTTCCGATTCCGAATGCTCCACCCATTACAAAGCTTCCGATCTGGTATACGCTTAAGCATACAAGGTATGCGAATATATTCTGGAATGCGATTGCAAACCAGAACCATTTTCTGGACTGCATCTGCTGCGCCATTGTGGCAATCGCTGCAAGGCACGGAGAGTCAAGCAGGTTGAACAGCAGGAAAGAGAATGCCGCGATGGTTGTCGGGAACCATGCTGCCACGCCCTGTGCAACGTTAACTGCATCTTCGGTATCCCCTGCTACGTTCGCAAGAACACCCATCGTGGATACGATCGCTTCTTTTGCTGTGAATCCGGACAGGGATGCTGCCACCGGCTGCCATTCCCCAAAGCCGAGTGGTGCAAAAAGCGGAGCGATCACGCCGCCGATTACCGCAAGGAGACTGTTGTTGCTGTCCTCTACCATTCCGAATCCTCCGTCTGCAAATCCGAATCCTCCGAGGAACCACATCACTACACATGCGAGGAAGAGAATCGTTCCGGCTTTAATAATGAAGCCTTTCAGTCTTTCCCATACATGCATCAGTACTGTCTTTGCAGACGGAATGTGGTACTGTGGAAGCTCCATTACGAACGGAGCCGGCTTTCCGGAAAATGGTTTTGTCTTCTTTAAAATGATTGCGGATACAAGTACCGCCAGAATTCCGATGAAGTACATCAGCGGAGCAACAAATCCGCCTGCCACATAGCTTCCTGTCGCATAGCTTGCCATAACCCCTCCCATAAGGGCAATAACCGGAAGTTTTGCTCCGCATGGGATGAAGGTTGCTGTCATAATAGTAAGTCGTCTGTCATTATCCTGCTCGATAGTCTTGGAGGCCATGATTCCCGGGATACCGCATCCTGAAGAGATCAGAAGAGGAATAAAGCTCTTTCCCGAAAGCCCGAAGTGACGGAAAATACGGTCCATAACGAACGCGATACGAACCATGTATCCGCAGTCCTCAAGGAGAGACAGGAACAGGAAGAGAATTGCCATCTGCGGTACAAATCCGAGTACCGCGCCGACACCGCCGATAATGCCGTCTACAACAAGCCCTGTCACAAGATCCCCTGCGCCGATCGCGCCAAGCCCGGATGAAACCGCATCCTGAATTGCCACTACAAAAACGTCATTCGTCCAGTCTGTTACAATCGTACCGATTGTCGTAACGGAAATGTAGTACACAACCGCCATAACTATAAGGAAAATCGGAATACCGAGAATACGGTTTGTCACAATCCGGTCGATCTTGTCAGAGACGGTAAGCTGTCCTTTTGCCTTTTTCACAGTAGATGCTACAAGCTTCTGTATGTAATTATAGCGTCCATCGGTAATGATACTTTCCATATCATCATCGTGTACTTTTTCCAGTTCTTTTGCCTCTGTCTCTGCCTGATTTAATACTGCATGTGGAAACTTCTTGCTTTCTTTGACTTTGCTGTCGCGCTCCAGAAGTTTCACCGCGTACCATCTTTTCTTGTTTTCACTGATAGAATCCGGCAGCATTCCCTGCACGTCAGAAACCGCTTTTTCAATATCTTCTTCAAAGATTTCTCCCGGAAGCTTGTGTTCGGACTTTTTCGCAACTTTCACGGCTTCGTCAATCACTTCATTCAATCCTGTGCCTTTTAAGGCGGATGTTTCAATAATCGGGCAGCCAATCAGCATGCTCAGTCTTTTTACGTCGATTTTAATATTGTTCTTTGCCAGAAGATCGCTCATGTTTAACGCGATTACAACCGGAATTCCTGTCTCGATGAGCTGTGTTGTCAGATACAGGTTTCTCTCAATGTTTGTCGCGTCTACCAGATCAATAATGACATCCGGATCTTCATTCAGAAGATAATCACGGCTGACAACTTCCTCCAGTGTATATGGTGAAAGAGAATAGATTCCAGGAAGGTCTGTTACGATCACTTCCTCCTTCCCTTTTCTGCTCTTCACCTTTCCTTCTTTTTTCTCAACGGTAACGCCAGGCCAGTTCCCAACGTATTGATTCGCTCCCGTCAAGGCATTGAACATCGTCGTCTTACCACAGTTCGGGTTTCCGGCGAGCGCAATTTTTACTGCCATAAATCCTACCTCCTAAAGTTAGTTTATGTTAACTCATGTTTAAAAAAATATTGTTAGTTTTACTTAACCTGTACACACTCTGCATCATTTTTTCTTACAGAGAGTTCGTATCCCCTCACGGTAATTTCTACCGGGTCTCCAAGAGGCGCTACTTTTCTGATATAAATTTCGCTCCCTTTTGTAATTCCCATATCCATGATCCGGCGCTTATATGCCCCGTCTCCTTCAATTCTGGTTACTACTACTGTTGAACCAACTTCAGCGTCTTTTAATGTCATATTTCTTCTCCTTCCTATAGGTTAAAAACAGCCGGTGTTTTCCGTCAGACTATACCATTATGCGTTTGGCCATATCTTCATTGATCGCGACTCTGGAATCCTTGATATTTACAATCAGGTTCCCGTTCAATTTGGAAATCACACTGACTTCCGCGTTTTCAACAAATCCGAGTCCCGCAAGAAAGCGTTTTGTTTCCTCAGCTCCGCCCACGCGTTTAATCCAGGCCTTATCACCCTGCTGTAAAAAAATCAATGGCTGCATAGAATCCCCTCCGCTTATTAGAATCTTTTTCCTTCCGGAAAATGGTTAGCATTTTCTAACTGTTATCAAGTTTACTACCACTAACTTCCTTTGTCAAGCATGTGTTTATACTTTTTTAATAATTTAAGAATTTTATGTTTCCTGTTCAATCGGTCATGAATCCGCTTTCTCTTCGGGGCTGTCAAATACATGGTATTTATCAAAAAGACGCTGTAATTACAGACTCCTGTCCATGATTACAACGCCTTTTCCACTGTGTCTGTTTTCTTTGCGGTATCTATCCTACCAAAACGTGGATCGCTTTTTCCAGATCATAAAATTCGGACTGTACTTCCAGATTCTCCACAATCTTAACCTGTGCTTCCTCTGTCAGTGCCAGCACCTGATGCCAGATCCCTTTCTTCAGGCATACCGGCTTGTCCAGTATAAATGCTTCGTATTCTTCCGGATTTTCATGCGTTGCTACCACAAGAACTGTCAGCCCATGCAGCGGTTCAAAACTTTCCCGGGATGTCGGGTGACACTCCATCCGTTGGATTTCTTTGTTTGTATACCGGAACACGGCAAGCCGCCATGGTTCCTTCTCTTCTGTAGTAATAATACAGAATGTTTCTTCTATGCCGGCCGGAAATTCCAGGACCTCTCCATATGGTAAAAATGTTTCTCTTTGAACATACTGTAATGTTTTCATTCTTCTCCTCCTTCTATTTCAAGGTCATTTTCCGGTACATCCGTGCATTTTGATGATTGGCATCGTATGACAGCGCCTTGTCAAAAAATCCTTCTGCCTTTTGAAGTTCGCCCAGTCCCAGAGAAGAAAGCCCCATTAAATACCAGCAGTGAGCCTTGTTTTTCCTGTTCAGGTCATCTTCAAAAATCAGAAAATCCGGAAGGGAAACCGCAAAATACTCAATCCGCATTTCATCATTCAGATGTTGTTCCCCGTAATCAAGCAGCTTAAAGAACCGTGATCTGGCTTCCTTTTCCTTACCCAGCTCCCGTTTTGCCAGTCCTTGATACAAAATCATATCCGCCGGCTGATCATAGTAATACATTACTCCGGCAGGTTCGATGTCTCCCAGAGAAGCCCGTTCAAAGTATCCGTGCGCCTCCTGCTCTTTTCCAAGCGCCTTATTGCAAATTCCCAGATAATAGTAAATATGATTATCTTTCGTTCCCTCCAGACGTCCTTCTCCAAGATTTTCAGGATACCTGAGCGCCTTCTCAAGATAGTCCTTTGCCTGTCCGTATTCTTTTACATCAATACATTCTTTTGCCATCTCAAGAAGTGCAATCTTATACTGAGTCGTAATTTTTCCTTCTGCTCCTTCCCATGGACGAAATGTGTGGGACATAATTGATTCATATGCTTTCTTGTAGTTTCCGAGCAGATTTTGTAATGTAATATATTCAATCCGTACGTCATCTCTTTCTTCTATGACTTCCGGATGCTTTTCATAATTCTGGATCCGCTGTTCAAACGGGACTTCCAGCTTTTTATATAACTGATCCAGTTCCAGGAACACCCGTGCATCTGTCTCGTCCAGTTCATATGCCCGCTCCAGCTCTTCCTGTGCTCTCGCCGGATCCTTTTTCTTATTATAATAAGCAATCGCCAGATTTCTATGAACCGTCGGGAAACTGTCATCCCGCTTTTCTGATTCCTCCCATAAAGCAACAGCCCGATCAAACTGCAGCTTGTCATAATAAAGATTTCCCAGATAATAGTATGCTTTTGCTCCATCACTGCAGGCTGCGATCGCATCCTTCAATACTGCAATATCTTCCAGCTTGTTCGGGAAACAGTAAAGCGGACTGCACGTTTCAGCTGTTTCATAAACCGCTTTCGCTTCCGTGGTACTGCCCATGCAGTGCAGATAATACCCTTTGTAATAGTAAAGCATCGGCTTTTCTTCCGTACATTGTGCCAGAATCGCAACCGCTTCCTCATAATTTCCGGATTCTGCATAGTCTCTGGCTGCCTGCAAATAGGATTCCCCAAAGTTTCTCATCCGCTTATTCATCTCAGCGAGTGCATCCGGACTGTCCTTTTCCAATAAAGCATTCTCAAACATAGACACAAAGTCGAACGGATCCACCTTCAGATTTTCTTCGATCTGCCGCTTTGCTTCTTCCTGTTTCCCAAGCTTTCGCAATATCACTGCTTTCAGACCTCTTGCTTTGATATTATGCACATTTTTCACCAGCCCCTTGTTGACGAACTCCAACGCAGCCTCATAATGCCCTCTTCCCGACTCAATCGCCGCCAGATAATAAAAGGACATTTCCTGCTGTTCATTTGACCAGGTTGCCTTATAAAATGCGTCAAAAGCTTTTTCCATTTTCCCCTGATAAAACAATGCCAGTCCCAGATTATAGTACGGCTCACTGTCATATGGATTCGGATTTTTCCAGGTCAACCTCTGCAACGCCTTCCGGAAACAGGATTCAGCCTCCTCAAAACATCCTCTTCGCATCAGCAGAAGTCCATATGCGTTATTGATTCGTATATCACCCGGATCCCTTTTTAATCCTTCCAGATAGTATGGATCCGGCAGATACGTCGCATGCCGGTACTGCTCAATGTGCTGTCCGGTGAGGAACAGTTCCTCATTTGTCATAATCTCTTCCGGATCTTTTGCCGCCTCCGCCGGCTTTGCAAGCTCCGGAATTCCAGCATCTTCCGGCCGGTACTCAACAAGCAGCTCTTCTCCTGAAAATACCTGTACTTTGAGATCTGATTCTTTTTCCACCGTAATGTCCAGCACCTTCTCATAAATATCTACCGGCGAGATCATACAACGTTCCGAATAGATTCTTTCTCCTTGTTTTGTCACCACAATTTCCGCGTCATCATATGGCTGTGTACCATATACGCAGACATACAGGCCCTCTTTTCGTACTTCCATATTTAAAGCTGCATGAATCGACGCATTTTTTACCGGTCCGACCTTCTTGTACGGCATGAAATACTGGCAGAATGTCTTCTCTTCAAACGGCTTTAACCATGTAAAATCCGGCTGATTGTCCGTATATACTCCCGTCATCAGTTCAATATACGGTCCATCCTCGTCCGTCAGATTCCGGTCCCATGCTTTTCCGAATTCCCCGCATCCCCAGGTCCACTGCTTCTTGCCCGGCGAAATGTGGTGGTCTGCCACATGCAGAATTCCAGCCTCTTTCTGATAATCATAGCCTCCCACGAAATCATAGTCAGACTTTTCTGCCATATAAGAAGTTGGCACAGGAATATTTTTATATCGTGAAATGTCAACTCCCTCACTGTAATCGTGTTTATAATACACCCCGTTGGCAATCGGGAAACGGGAAACATCTCTTTTTCCATGATCCATTACCGAATGTACATCCGGCGGAAAGATTGACTGCGTGTAGTCGTTAACCGCAACGGCCGGATTTGCCCACCACAGAAAGGTCTGCGGCAGCGCGGTCCGATTGTAAAGCTGTCCTCTGATTTCAATGTACGCCTTATCCGGATACAGCGTAAATCCTGCAATTCCTTTTGTCCCATACATCTGATCCACATCATTGACAAGAAGCGTCTTACTTCCATCTTCATGTTCCTGAATCAGATAATCTACCGGCATGAATGTCGTCGGCCGGTGATGCTGCGGCCAGTTGAATTCAATTCCTCCGGATATCCATGGTCCCAGAAGTCCGACCAGCGCCGGCTTAATGACACGGTTATAATATACAAAATCATATTCGTTCGTCTTATCATAGGCCCTCTGGATCCGTCCGCCAAGTTCCGGAAGAATCATCACTTTAATATACTGATTCTCAAGAAATACTGCCTTGTAAACTTTATCTGTCTTTTCCTGACTGATCTTTTCTATCGTCGGATAAGGATACACCTTTCCACTGCTGCCCTGATAGACTCTCTTTTCCAGAAACATCGGGTTTTTATCCGGTTCCCCAATCTCGTAGGTAGGAATGACTACCTCTTCTTCCCAGATCTTTACTTCCTCCATATTGATACTCCTCGTCTGCATTTATTATTTTAAGCATATTGTAATATGCATTTTCCGCGAAATCATTATTGTTTCTTGTTCATCTATTTAAAAAAATTGCTGTTTCTTTTGCGTTTTACAGATAATTGCTTTACAATAGCATTAAAAGAAATGGAGGTATCATATGCGTTCTACCGAATTCAAAGTTTCACCTCAGTCAGACTACTATGTCTACACCCCAAGCGCCCTTGCCCGAAAGCTCTACCTCTATCCGCTCCTGACCGGATATTTTATCTATGAGCCGGGTTATTTCATAGAAAGAAATCATTTTGACAATTTTCTGATCATGTATATTTCAAAAGGAACCTGCACTGTTTCGGCTGGCTCACAATCCTATACCGCCTCAGCCGGACAGTTTGTTCTGCTGGACTGCTACCACCCTCACAGCTATGGCAGTGAGGATTCCTGGGAGGCTGTCTGGCTGCATTTTGACGGTCCTCTCGCCCGCGCTTACCATGATGAAATTCTGTCTGAATGCGGTCCTGTTATTGCCCCTGCGCATCCGGAAGTTCCAGGCGGCCTGCTCTCCCGGATTTATGAAATATTCTGCACTTCTTCTCCGCTGGAAGAACATGCTCTCTCCGATTATATTACCCGTATTTTAAACAGTCTTCTCTTTTCCGGGCAGAGCAAAAAGAGAAGCGCCCTTCGCACTTCCTCTATTACGGATACCATCACCTATATAAATGAACACTTTCATGAATCCCTCACGCTGACTACACTTGCAAAACAGGCGAATGTCAGTCCATACCATTTCACAAGGATCTTCGCAAAAGAAACCGGGATGACACCCCACCATTATCTGATCGCCACCCGGATTTCCGCAGCAAAATTTCTTTTAAAATCTTCCGGCACTTCCATAAAAGAAATTGCGTTTCGTACAGGATTTCAGAGCGAAACCAGTTTTTGTAATACCTTCAAAAAATGGGAAGGATGCACTCCAAGCCAGTATCGCTCAAGCGGCACCCTCTCCCCTTCCGCCTTCTGAACATAAAAATCGGGAATGATTCCAATAAACCATTCCCGATTTAATAAAGTTTCTTTATTTTATTCTGCCTGAGGCACCTTTTGTTCCCCTGCTTTCTTTTTCCACAGGTTCACGACAATAATTCCCGTACATACCAGCAACAGTGCCAGCAGATTTTTTGCGGAAAATGCCTGGCCACCTTCTCCAAGAAGCAACGCTGATAAGAGTACCCCGATTACCGGATTGGTGAAGCCGTAAATCGCTACGCGGGACACCGGATTGTATTTCAGAAGAATACCCCAGAGTGCGTAAGCCATGGCGGATAAAAATCCGAGATACAAAAGCAGAAGGGATGACTGCAAGGTAAATCCTGACAGACGTCCGCCTGTTGCAAATCCAAGCACGGAAAGGATCAGTCCTCCCACAAGGAACTGATAGCCGCTTAACATGACCGGATCATCCTGCTGCGAATATTTCTTCAGATAGATAGATGAGATCGCATAAAATAATGCCGCAATAAAGACAAATCCCTCTCCATTAAGGTGCATCTGTGTTCCGATGGAACCCCCTCCAAGATTTGCTACAACGACACCGGCAAGACCGACCACACACCCAATCATGGTCGGAAGCGTCATTTTTTCCTGGCGGAAGATGAAGCAGGCAATCAGAATCGTCAGAAGACTGTTTGTTCCCGTGATGATCGATCCGGTCACCCCGCTTGAGTGTGCCAGTCCAACATAGAAGAAGAGGTACTGGATGACCGTCTGCATCATACACAGCTTCAGAATATTTCCAATGGAACTTTTTTTCGGAAGCAGTACTCTTCTTTCTATGATGCTTTCAAATACAATGCTCAGCACGCCGGCAAGTGTAAATCTCACCCCCGCAAATAAAATCTGTGTGCTGACATCATCCGCGGCGATATTCAACAGCTTATATCCGATTTTAATGCACGGAAAAGCACTTCCCCACAACGCACAGCTGATGATGGCCCCGATGGCCACCACCCATCCGTTGGTCAAAAGCTTTTCTTTTTTCATGTTGTTTTTTCCTCATTCCTATTTCTTTTTCTTCAGCATTTCCTGTACCTGCTTTAACGCTTCGGCATATCTCTTCGATACCGTATTCGGATTTCGGTGCAGCAGTCTTGCGGAACGTCTTGCCGCCCGGTTCGTCAAAGAGCCGATGTTCTTAAATTCCTGCTCGATCTGTGTTTTAATTTTCTGAAGCTCTTCCCGCTTCTCCAGACCGGCATCTATGGACTCGTTGACTCTGTCAATAAGCTCCACAAGCATCATACGACGGTTTTCTCTCTGCCGTTCGATCATTCCTTCCAGGAATTCTTTCCGGGACATCTTTCGTTCTTCCCGTTTCATCTGATACTGCATCAGTCCATCCTCCGCAAATGCGGAAACAACTTCGAGACGCTTCTGCAGTCTTTGGATCTTTTCGTTGCTGTCGCTTAACCGGATCAGCATATCCCGCAGGTCCATTGCCTCGCTGAAGGACAGAGTAAAGTCCACAGCAAACGCGGAGGAACAGACAACAGATACTACTTCTGCAATCCGTTCCGGAATCTGGAGAACCAGATTTTCAATCGGTACATGGATCACCCGCACAAGAAGCACAGAAAACACACCCCAGCCAAGCGAAACCGGGAGACAGATATAGCCCTTCAGATTCAGCGGCATATGGCTGTAGTCCCAGTACCGTACCCGGAAAAGCCGCTCCATGCAGGCCCCTGTCACGTATTCCAGAATGGTTGCCCCTGTCATTCCGAAAAGAAATATCAGAATCACCTGATCTCTTACTCCAATTGTACATAAAAGCACGATAATCGCACCGCTTCCATAAATGGGCAGCATCGGTCCGTGCAGGAATCCTCTGTTAATCCATTCCCTCTTCTTTATGGAAACATAGCAGCTCTCCCATACCCATCCGAGAAAACAGTAAATGAAGAAAAACAGCAGCCACTGAATAAAGGTATATTGATAGGTCAATCGCATTTTCCTCCTTATTAATTGTCAACCCCGTTTTTTCCGCACAGATCACTTAAACAGCATTTGTCACAGTACGGCTTTGTTCTTGCTGTACAGACATCCCGCCCATGGTAAACAAGACGGTGGCAGAAACTGCTCCCCTCTTCCGGCGGCACCAGTTTCCAGAGCTCCATCTCTACTTTTTTCGGCTCCTTGATGCCATCCACAATACCGATTCTGTTTACCAGACGAATACAATGCGTGTCGGTCACAATGGCAGGTTTTCCGAAGACGTCTCCCATAATCAGGTTTGCACTTTTTCTGCCGACACCCGGGAGTTTCAACAGGGCGTCAAAATCGTCCGGAACCTGTCCGCCGTACTCGTCTCTCAGGATCTTCATACAGGCGCTGATATCTCTTGCCTTACTCTTTCCTAATCCACACGGACGCACAATTTCTTCAATCTTTTCCACAGGTGCATCCGCCACTGCGTTGATATCCGGATATTGGGCATACAGATCCTGCACCACCACATTGACTCTCGCATCGGTGCACTGTGCCGCCAGCCGGACACTGATCAGAAGCTTCCACGCCTCATTGTAATCCAGCGTGCAGTCCGCGTCCGGATATTCTTTTCTCAATCTTTCAATTACTTCTAATGTCAGCTCTTTTTTGGTCATTTTTTCACTCCATTTTATTCTTCTGTCGTTGAAAAAAGAAGAGAGAGATGTTCCGGATTTTCATAATCCTTGCTGTATCCGTCATCATGATAATATTCATAAGATGCCATCTCATTTTGCACAAATTTCAAAAGCTCCAGATGCTCAAAATCAATGTCCTGCGTACACTGTGCCGGTTTTGCCAGCGGAATCAGCGTATCCGGACGCATGAAAAATACAACATCTGTCAGTTCCACATCGATGTACTGATGTCCTGCCGGACGGATCTCTGTCTCCATCGTTCCGTCCTCCTTAAAGCGTACCATCTTCATCGTCTCAGGCAGGTAAACATAACGCCCTCTCGCGTTCTGCTCATAGACCGGGGCAAGCATCAGCTCATTGCCAAGAAGCAGCTGATCCTCCACCTGAGCGGCATACTTATCGTCCGGATAATCAAAGGCCAGCGGGCGGAACATCATTTCGCCGCGGAGCGCCGCTTTCATATATTCACTGTAAAGATACGGGATAAGCCGGTATCTCAGTCCGATCACATGCCGGAATCCTGCTGTATTTCCAAACCGGTAGACTTCCTGCTCCCTTGTTCCCGCGGCGGAATGGTTCCGCATGAGCGGCGTGAAAATGCCGAACTCCAGCCAGCGCATCAGAAGTTCCTCTGTCGTATCTGCGC
Source organism: Sellimonas catena (assembly GCF_027924685.1). NCBI lineage: Bacteria > Bacillati > Bacillota > Clostridia > Lachnospirales > Lachnospiraceae > Sellimonas > Sellimonas catena. The sequence goes on along the minus strand of NZ_BSBO01000016.1, from coordinate 21,575 downwards.
CGAATCCGCCCAGATCCGCTCCTGTATAGAGGAAACCGCACATATTCAAAGACGGCATCATCTTGATATTTAAAAGCAGGTGGGACCACCAGGACTTGTTGTCACCCTGCCAGATTCCGCCATACCGGTGCATACCGATATAGGAAGAACGAGAAAACATGAGAATTCTCTTGTCCGGTTCCAGACGTTCAAACGCTTCTCCTGCCGCCTTTGTCATATTGTATCCAAACAGGTTGTGCACCCGGTCATGGCGCACCCGGACACCGTCCATATCATGGTAAAATGCTTTATAGTCTTCCGGATTGTTGGAAAGGCCTCCCACAAGCCCCTGGAATTCAGAGAAACTGTCCAGATCCAGATTTTTTCCTTTATAGGTATCGATTTTTTCCATGACCGCCTTCAGGCTGTCCTCCGTATAAAAGATGGACGGCTCATTCATGTCGTTCCAGAAGCCCTCGATCCCCTGATCCAGAAGAAAACGGTACTGATCTCCAAACCAGTTACGCGCCTCGGTATTGAGCATATCCGGGAATAAGGCTCTGCCCGGCCAGACTGCTGCCACAAACGGAGTCCCGTCTTCTTTTTTGCAGAAGTATCCCTTCTCGATTCCCTCTTCATATACCGGATATCCCTTTTCTTCCTTCACGCCGGCATCGATAATCGGTACCAGGTGAATGTTTTCCTTCTTCATTTCTTCTACAAAGTCCGGAAAATCCGGAAATGTTTCCTGATTGAGGGTAAAATCCTTATACCGCTCCATATAATCGATATCCAGATATACGCTGTCCAACGGAATCTGAAGATCCCGGTACGCTTTCACCACTTCCCGGACATCATCCTCACTCCGGTATCCCCAGCGGCTCTGTCCATATCCAAATGCCCACAGCGGCGGAATGTAACTGCGTCCGATCATTTTCCGGAACTGCTTTACAATATCTTTCACATCCATGCCTGTAATCACGTAAACATCCAGATTCCAGTCCGATGCCTGAATTTTCAGTTCCTCCATCTTCGTATATCCAATATCAAAACTTACAATTCCCGGATAGTCCACGAAAACGCCAAACGTCTCCGAACCGTCCACTACAAAAAAGTTATGGGCAGCATAAAGAGAACGCTTTTCTTCCATATGATTCGGGTCATCCGTACATTTGCTTTCATAGATCCATCCACGCTTGTTGATTCCGCGCAGATTTTCCCCCAGTCCGTATACCCGGTCGTGTTCCGCCATCCGGTATGTCAAAGTCATCTGTTCTTCATCTACCACAAAAAAAGGAAGCGCTCCCGCCTCGATCTCTGGCTTTTCCGGCACCGCACCGGTTTCAATGCAACTTCCATATGTATATCTGCTGATCATACTCTTTCTTCCTTTCTTCTCATAATTGCATACTCCTATCTAATCACTGTTTTTTCCTGTTGTCAAACGAAACCTGAAAAAAAAATCAAACTGTATATATCTAACATTGACAGTAATGTCAGTTCGTGCTAGACTGTGCTTATCAAACAAGTACAGTATTAACAAGAAAAGGAGTAAGCTTATGAACAACGAATATATTTCCTTTCACCATCTATCCAAAAAGTTTCAGAACGACCTCGTTCTGAAAGATATCAGCGCCGTCCTTCACCGAGGCGAAATTCTCGGTTTTCTTGGCCCTAGCGGTGCTGGGAAGACCACAACCATCAAAATCCTGACCGGACAGCTTCTCCCTACTTCCGGGGAAGCCAAAGTGCTTGGAAAACGTTGTCAGGACATTGATGAGTCCATCTATGAACAGATCGGAATTGTTACGGATCAAAGCGGAATCTATGAGCGGCTGTCCGTCTATGACAATCTGAAATATTTTGCAAGGCTTCTGAATGTACCGCTCAAGGATATTGACCCTCTTCTGAGGCGGATCGGGCTGTATGATCACCGGAAGAAACCTGCCGGCAGGCTTTCCAAAGGCCAGACACAGCGCCTCATCCTTGCACGGGCCATCCTTCACCGCCCCAAAGTACTCTTTCTGGATGAGCCGACCAGCGGACTGGACCCGACGACCGCTCTGGAAATCCACCGGATGCTTCTTGAGTTGAAAGAATCCGGTATGGCCATTTTCCTGACCACTCACAATATGGAAGAGGCCTCCAAACTCTGCGACCACGTTGCCCTGCTAAACGAAGGCACCATCGTAGAGTACGGCACACCGGAATCCATCTGCCTGAAATATAATACCCTCAAGAGGTACCGGGTCCGTTTACAGGACGGAAGCCGGCATGAGCTGGAACAAAGTGAAGAAACCAGCCGGAAACTCGCCGGCTGGATTTCGCAGAACGTGATTGAGACGATTCACTCCTGCGAACCGACACTGGAAACTGTATTTTTAACTGTGACAGGGAGGACATTATCATGAAAACCATTCATCTTAGAAAACTGACCGCAATTATGGAAGTAAAAGGCCGCACACTTTTCAGTAAAAACCTGATTATCATGCCGGCATTTTCTCTGGCCTTTACCTATCTGATCAAAATGATATACGGAAATATGGACATCGGCGTTGACACAAGCGGCTATGCACTGTCCATGGGTGTACTGATGAATATCTGTATGACCGGCATCTACTGCGTTGCCGCTCTGCTTGCCGAAGAGAAAGAAAAACATACACTCCGCACCCTGATGACCTCCTCCGTAAACGGACTGGAATTTTCCATCGGAAGTCTTCTACCGTCACTGGCTCTGCTTATCATCGTCAATGTGCTTTGTGTCTTCCTTTCCGGAATGACCTTTGACGCTTCCGAATGGATGGCTTTCCTGGCTGTTTCGACAGCTGCTTCTATGATCAGCTGTATCATCGGCATGATTTTCGGAATCTTTGCACCAAACCAGATGACCGCCGGCACCATCACCACTCCGGTTCTGATTGTACTGATGCTCATCCCGATGCTCTCCGGTCTGAACGAAACGATCGAACGGATTTCCGGCTTTCTGTTTACCGGAACGCTTAACGCGGCCATCACCAATCTGGATCTCGGAGCGTCTGTGATCGATACGAAAGGAATTCTGGTACTTGTCCTGGAGGCCCTGCTTTCCATCCTGCTGTTTCTCATCCTTTACCGGAAAAACGGCTTTGAGTCAAATTGATTTTGACTCCTGCCTTTTTATCAGGTAAACTGTACAAAGACAGTGAAACAGATGGAAAGAAAGGTGATTATGTGGAGATCATACTGAGCAGCTCCAGCGACAAACCAATATATGAACAGATTACATCTCAGATCAAGGAGATGATTATGAAAGGCGAGCTGAAACCCGGCGAGGCTATGCCCTCCATGCGCAAGCTCGCCAAAAGCCTGCACGTCAGCGTCATCACGACGCAGCGTGCCTACGACGATCTGCAAAGAGACGGATTTATCATCACAGTTCCTGCAAAGGGGACTTTTGTATCAACCCAGAATCAGGATTTCATCCGTGAAGAAAATCTGCGCAGAATCGAAGAGCTCCTGACGGACGCCGCCACCCTCGGAAGAGAGAACGGACTTTCCCTCGAGGAGCTTCAGACTACACTTGAACTTGTTTACAAGGAGGACTAATTCCATGCAGCAGGCACTGGTAATTGAAAATCTGACAAAACGCTATAAAGACTTTACCCTGGACCATATCTCCTTTTCTCTTCCTCAGGGTACGATTCTCGGTATCATCGGTGAAAATGGTTCCGGAAAATCAACTCTGATCAATGCACTCCTCGGCCTCATCCCAGCTGATTACAGCCAGCTGGAGCTGCTGGGAAAAGACATCGCCGCACATCCGAATCTGATCAAGCAGGATCTGGCCGTCATTTTTGATGATGCAGGGTATGATGAAAACTTTACCCCTCTTCAGATCGGGAAGTTTCTTTCTCATGTATATAAAAACTGGGATGCGGACAGTTACCGTTCCTATCTGAAACGCTTCGATCTTCCCGCAAAGAAACGCCTGAAAACATTTTCCAGGGGAATGAAAACCAAGCTGGAGTTTGCCATCGCGTTCAGTCATTCTCCCAAATTTCTGATCATGGATGAAGCGACCAACGGCCTGGATCCGGTATTCCGGGATGAAATCCTCGACCTTCTCCGGGAATTCAGCGAGGAAGAAAATCATACGGTCCTGATCGCCTCCCATATTACAAGCGACCTGGATAAAATCGCCGACTATGTTGCCTATATTCATCATGGCAGGCTGCTCTTTTTCCAGTCCTATGATGAGCTTCAGAATGAGTACGGCATTATCAACTGCAAAAAATCCTTTCTCGATAACCTGAATCCGGAAGACGTTGTCTATTACCGGAAAGAGGACTACAGTTACCGTGTCCTTGTCAAAAACAGATACAGTCTCAAACAGATTTTCCAGGATGTGGAAATCCATTCTGCCGATCTGGAGGAAATCATGCTATTTTACGCAAAGGGGGAGAAACTGGAATGAAAGGAATTATATTAAAAGATTTTTATGAGAGCATTATCATACGTAAGAACCTGCTGAACTGGATTTTTGCCACGGTCATGATCGTGGCACTGACCCTCGTATTCCAGACCAGATATGTATTTGTTCTTTTCTGCGGCATGGCGATTCCGATTCTTGGCACTTCCATGCTTCAGTTTTCCATGGAGCAGGATGAGATCGCACACTTTTATAAATTACAGCGTACATTTCCGCTGACTGTGAGGCAGATTGTTCTTGCCAAATATATCCTGGCACTGCTCTGTACAGGATTTTTCCTGCTGGTCTCCCTTGGATTTTCACTGATTTATATTTCTGTCTACAAGGTGGCCTCTTTTACAGAAGGGATGCAGATCTGTGCCATGGGAATCCCGCTTTCCCTCACCTTTATGGCAGTTACCTACTTTGGTTATTTTCTCTTTGGCGCCAAGCTCGGAACAATCCTGTATGTCATTGTCACCTGTATTACCGCAATGACATATGCCGTGTCGGCATTAAATTTCAACATTCTGGACCTGTTATTCCTCAACAGAACCCTGTTGTTTGTGATCGGGCTTCTGATTTCCATTGTTCTTCTGGTCATCAGCTTCTTCTTATCCGTCCATTTCTATGAAAGAAAACTGAAATAAGACACTATTGCAAGAGGCACAGGATCTGACATCCTGTGCCTCAATTTGTCTTTTCAGAATCTTAATGAAAATCTTATTCTTCCGGAACTACGATCAGATCTTTTGTGAAGTGGTTCAGTACTTCGCATCCGTCCTCTGTTACGATAACAAGGTCTTCGATACGAACACCGATTCCTTCGTCCATCAGGTAGATACCCGGTTCGATGGAGAATACCTGTCCAACCTGGATGATGTCTTCGTTTACAGAAGAAACATCGCCGTATTCATGGTCTTCCATACCGATGGAATGTCCTGTTCTGTGTGTGAAGTATTCGCCATATCCTTTTTCTGTGATGTAGTTACGGCAGGCAAGGTCAACGTCACACATTCTTGCGCCCGGTTTTACAGCATCGATACCTCTCTGCTGAGCTTCTTTTACGATCTCGTATACTTCTCTTGCTTTGTCAGATACTTCTCCGATGAAGACTGTTCTTGTCATATCTGAGCAGTAATCATTTAAGATACCGCCGATATCAAGTACAACGCTGTCTCCACGTTTTCCTTTTGTATCATCTGTTACATGATGCGGATCTGCACCGGATTTTCCGTATGCTGTGATCGGGTCAAAGGAAACTCCTGAATGACCTGTAGCCGCATACATTTCGCGAACTTTTGCGTTCAGTTCGTTTTCTGTGTATCCTTTTACTACAAGCGGAATCAGCTCTTCCATAATCTTGTCGTTTGCAAGGGAAGCTTCTCTCATCAGCTGCTGCTCATGCTCGTCTTTTACCATTCTCACATAGTCAACGATCATAGAACCGTTAAGGAATTTGCTTCCTGCGCCTAATTCCTGAAGTCTGAGAAGGAATCTTGCAGGCCATACTTTATCAATTCCGATCGGTTTGTCTTTTTCAACAAACTGGCTTAAGATTTCAACTGCATCCTCTACATCATCATACCAAACAAGCTCAACACCAAGATCTTTTTCCTGTGGGAATAACTTATTAATTACAAGTTTGTGATTTCCGTTTACATTCAGGTAAAGAGCTAACATTCTTTCGCCCGGATGAATCCACTTACCTGTTAAGTAATAAATTGTCGGAGGATCGGAAATGATCATCTGCGGCATTCCCTGCTCTTCCATCTTTGTTAAGATTCTTCCTAATTTTGCTTGATCCATTGCTAATACCCCACTTTCAATATGTTTTTATCTAGCTGATATTATTATAATCTTGTCATATATAAAAGTCAATCATGGGGATGTCCTGAAAGCACTTTCAAGATGCCAAAAGCAGATCCTATATTGCCGCCTTCCAGAATGTATTTTTTTGCATTTTTCTGCAGACTGGTTCCTGCTGGAAGGTCTTTTGGATCGATGTCCCCGGGAACCTGAAACAGCCACTCCATATATTCCCTGTCATCTCTATTTTCCCTTATAATCTCAAAGCGGTTCTGAAAGGACCGGATCCGGGATGTTTCTGGCAGCATGGATTGCAGGGCCGGTGAAAGCAGCCAGGAATTGCAGGTATACCGGCACTCTTTCCATTCAGGATAATAGTTTCCAAAAAAGAGTTTTGCTCTGTTCAGAGAATCTTCTACCGCCTCCTTTGACAGATCCGCATCGGATGGAATATGAATACTGATTACCTTTTCGCCGTCTGTTTCCTTTCGCTCATATTCCAATTCCCCGATTCTGAAAATCGCCATACTTGTCTGACGATAAGTCCACCATCCTCTGTCAAAAAACATATGCCCGTTTTTCTTTTTGCACTCTTCCAGAAATCTCGGGAAACACTTCATGGTGTCCAGAAAAATAGTGTCTGGAATCATTTTTGCCTGACAGGTTTCACAGACCTGTCTGGCGCATTCCAACTGGCAATACAGCATTTTCAGATTCCCTTCATCTTCCGCAAGTACCGTTTGCAACTTCCGATAGGCCGATTCAGCTGTTTTCAGTTCCTGCATCTGCTGCAAAATCTCATTTACCTTTTCCAGATTTACTTCTTCGCCGATAATACATAATTTTTCTCTCATTTCCGGCTGTAAATCAATACGTTTATATAATTCTTCTAATGTCATCTGATTACTCCTGCATTTTTTAATCTGCTGAGATTATTATAGCAGGCACAGTGCTAAAACGGAAGCCGGACTGTACCCTCATCAAATCCACTATTCCTGAAAGAGCTCCACTCCGTTTGTCCGGATCACATTCTGGTACCAGTAAAAGCTGTCTTTTTTATAGCGGTTCAGGGTACCGCCTTCCTCTTCTTCCCGATCTACATAGACAAATCCGTAGCGTTTCTGGTAGCCGTTCAGCCAGCTTAAGAGGTCGGTGAAGGACCAGGTGCAGTACGCAAGAACCTGACATCCCTCTTCAATCGCTTCTCCCAGCGCCTTGATATGTTCTTTCAGATAGCAGATCCGGTACTCATCGTGAATCTCATTTTTTTCCGTTTTCTTGTCAAATGCGCCTAGTCCGTTTTCGGAAATGATAATCGGAAGTCCATAACGGCTTGTAATCTCACGGCAGCAGAACCACAGTCCGGACGGATCAATGCTCCAGTCCCAGTCGGTTGTCAGAAGATATGGATTTGCCGGATTCTTATAGATTCCCTGAATTCCCACTTCCTGAGCAGAGCCTTTGACACCGCTTGTATTCATCGTTCCATACGGTGTTACCCCATCTATCGGATTGTATTCGCAGACACAGCTCTGATAGTAATTTACGCCCATAAAGGTGATCTCTTTGGCCGCCTTTCTTAAGATCTCCTCATCGCCTTCAGCCATGTCCGGTGCGAATCCTTTCTTTCTTAAATAAGTAAGAGCTGCAATCGGATAACGTCCATATGCATAAACATCCATCCACCAGTAATTTTTCAGATCATCGTAATTTGCTTTTGCCATGGCATTGATGGGTTTACAGTCCAGTGCATAGGACGGGGTATATGCAAAACTTGCACCGATCTCGCCTTTTCCGCCCATCTCCCGGTAGGCAAGCACAGTTTTTGCATGAGCCATAAAAGCATGGTGATTCACCTGATAAAACATTTTCTGGTCATCAAATTTTCCAGGCGGATGCTGTGCAGTGAGCCATCCAAGGGAAGTGAAAATATTCTGCTCATTCAGTGTAATCCAGTATTTCACTTTATCTCCAAATCGTGTGAACAGTGTCTTTGCATAATTGACAAAGTCATCGATAATCTGCGGGCTTTCCCATCCCTGATAAGCGTCCACAAGTGCCTGAGGAAGATCCCAGTGGTAGATCGTCACCATTGGTTCGATCCGGTATTTCAGACATTCATCAATGATATTCTGGTAAAAGGCAACGCCTTCCTCATTAACTTTCCCTTTTCCTTCCGGGTAGATTCTTGCCCAGGAGATGGAAAAGCGGTAGGTCTTCAGTCCCATTTCTGCCATCAATGCAATATCCTCTTTGTATCTGTGATAATGATCAACCGCCACATCGCCTGTCGTCGCTTTAAATGTCTTTCCAGGAATACGTACGAATGTATCCCAGTTTGTTACGCCTTTGCCGCCTTCCTGCCAGCCGCCTTCAATCTGGTATGCGGCAGATGCGCTGCCCCATAAAAATCCTTCCGGAAATCCGGCTGCTTTCATCTGTTCCATTGCCTTTCCTCCTGCTTTCTTTTCTTATTTAATTACTAAAATCTCATCCAGTTCTTTCACCGGCCCGGTCACGTCAGCCTCCACGTCTTTGAATTTATCTGTGTTGGAGACGATAATCGGAGTCGTAATGTCATATCCCGCCTTGACAATTTCATCTTTGTCAAATTCCAGAATCACTTCTCCTTTTTTCACCTTGTCTCCGGATGACTTTTTCGGGTAGAAATATTTTCCTTCCAGATTTACAGTATCCATTCCAACGTGAATCAGAAGTTCTACCCCGTCTTCACTTGTCATTCCAACTGCATGTCCAGTCTCAAACATCACGTCAATCCGACCGTCGAACGGCGCTCTCACTTCCCCTTTTTCCGGGATCACCGCTGTTCCTTTTCCGAGGATTCCCTGTGAAAATGTCGCATCTTTTACCTCTTCCAGCGGAATACATTCTCCCTGCATCGGGCTGGATACGTGAATTTCTTCTCCTTCTTTAAGGAGTTTCTCTTCCAGTGCTTCCTCTTTTACATCCGCTTCCATTGTCACTTCATCCAGATCATCGTCCTCATCCACAATATCCTCAAATCCGATAATCATTGTTGCAATAAATGTCACTACAACTGTCAGAAGAATCGTAAGTGCTGCGATCAGAAGGCTGGATGCCCGGTCTTCCTCTACATACTGTACAATCGTTACAATCGCCGGTGTTGCAATACCAAAGCATTTCATCTGGAAGAATCCGCCGAACAGTCCTCCTACAGCCGCTCCAATACATGCGCCAAGCATCGGCCGTTTCAGACGAAGTGTTACACCGTAAAGAGCAGGCTCCGTAATTCCGGCAAACAGTGCGGAAAATGCGGAAGAACCGGCAATCTGTTTGAAATCTTTGTTTTTACTTTTGATGGATACTGCAAGCGCCGCCGCACCCTGTGCCATGTTGGAGCAGAGTTCTCCGATACAGATAAAGTTTTCATATCCTGTTGTCGCGATCATTCCAAGCTTGATCGGTGTAAATGCATGGTGCATTCCTGCCATCACGACAAACGGATAGATACCGGCTACAATACCGATTGCGATAAATCCAAGCTTGTCGTGAACAAAGTATACCGCGTCAGACAATACATTTCCGAAAATAGCCCCAAGAGGTCCTAACACGATCAGTGCAATCGGTGCTTCAATCAGTACGACCAGCATCGGTTTTAAGAAGTTCTTTGTCACCACAGGAGTAATCTTGTCTACCAGTTTTTCCACATATTTCAGCGACCACACCGCAAGGATAATCGGAATAACCGAGTAGGAATAAGATGCATACGTTACCGGGATGAATCCCAGAAATTTTACTATTTCGCCTGCTTCATTTGCCTCGCTCATCAGAGAAATAAAATTCGGATGCAGCATAATCAGTGCGATACTTGCCGCATAATACATATTGGTGCCGAATTTCTTGGATGCGGAAATCGCAATCAGCACCGGCATAAAGAAGAATGCACCGTCACCCATTACACTTAACAGATTGTAGGTATCTCCTTCAGTACTCAGCACTCCAATCATCGGAAGGAGCGTTAAAAGTACCTTGATCATTGCCGCACCGATGATGGCCGGAATAACCGGAGCCATAATGCCGGAAATCGTATCCATCAGCATGGAAACCACATTCTTTTTCTCTTTCTTCTCCGGCGCCTTTTTCGGAGCCTCACTTGAGAAATTGCCAAGCTTATTGAGCTCTGCATATACATTGGCTACATCATTTCCAATAATGATCTGATACTGGCCCGCCTTCTTCATGACGCCCATAACGCCTTTTGTCTTTTTTACCGCCTCATCATCTACGATGGACTCATCTTTCAGTGTGAATCGAAGTCTTGTCATACAATGTACAAGACTGATTACATTTTCTTTTCCCCCTACACGCTGCAGGATTTTTTTGGCTACACTTGCGTAATCCATGTCTTCACCTCTTCATATCATATTTGATAACTCCGGAATTTCCCGGAAAATACAAAGACCTGACCACAAAAGCACGTACATTCCCGGGATGTACGCTCTTTTTGCGGTCAGGTCTTGCTTAACTGAATAATAACAAACCTGTGAACTACTCTTGTTGTTCATCCAATATTCTTTTTATATGAATCAGCAGATACAGCTCTTCATCAATACTAAGCCTGTACCCGTACTGCTTTTCGATAAACTGTGCCACTTTTTCCACGCCGGTATATGCCCGGCTGTTCTGCACTACCATGGCACGGTAGATTTCCTCCATGCTGTCCTGATACACTTCGCCGTCCATAACCCGGGCGGAAAAGAACTTCAAATGTGTCAGAAATCTCTGATAGGATACGGAATCCTCATCGAAATCAATCTTAAAATGCATTTTTACAATCTTGATAATTGCATTGATCAGTTCTGTAATCTTCTGCACATCTGAAACTTCACTTGTCTCGAACTCGGAAGATACGATATGCATGGCAATAAATGCCGCCTCATCTTCTCCAAGATCAATCCCTGTCTTTTTCTCAATCCATTCGATTGCCTGACAGCCGATCCGGTACTCCTGAGGGTAAAACTTCCTGATCTCATGACGCATCATGTTTTTCAGGCTGATCCCGTTCTGATAACGCTCGACTGCGGAATTGATATGATCAGTCAGCGTTACATACAAAGTATCCCGGACTTTCAATCCCGCATTTCTCGCCGAAACCACGACTTTCCCGGCCGTCTCCAGATACTTCTCCGAAATCTCCCGAACCACCTGCTGAAGCCGGTGATTATCTTCTTCACTTTGCAGGCAGTAAATCTTCTCTACAAGAGATTTATCCAGTTCCTCGCCTTTTTTCTTTTTAAATCCAATACCGGCACCGGTGATGATGATTTCCTTTCCCTGCCGGTCTGTCGATACGACCGCGTTCGTGTTTAGAACTCTGACAATTTTCACTTGCTCTCATCCCTTCCGGTAAGCGGCGAAACAGCGAAGTACTTTGATGCAAAATAAAAAACTGCCTACAATACCAGTCCATCAGTATTATAAACAGTCTTGCTTACCATTACGTAATAACAAACTTCATTTACGCATCTATATTATCAGCTTCAGCTTCATTTGTCCACTATAATTTTTCTTTTCATCATTTATCATAATTTTATTTCTTTATTTTTAGGCAAAACATCCAAAATTGTCCCCCTACTTCTATTATCGATTTTCTCTATCCTTCTTATAGTCTGTTTCTATTTTCAATCTTTTTGGATTTTTCCTATAATATCTAGTATAATTATAATTGACAACCAAGGAGGAACCAAAATGCCAGAATTTTCTTTACCGGAAAACTTTGAAACTTACCCGGAAGCCCGCAAGAAGGCATTTATCACCATGAAAGAACTAAAAGAGCAGAGCCGCCGGATCGTCGGGGTCTTCTGTACCTATACCCCGTGGGAACTGATCCTTGCCGCGGATGCCGTTGCCGTTGTTCTGTGCGGAATCGGAGACGACAACATCCCTGCTGCCGAGCTCCGGCTTCCGAAAAACCTCTGTCCGCTCATCAAGGCCAGCTATGGTGCCGCTGTGACCGACCGGTGCCCGTTCTTTTATTTTTCGGATATGGTTCTGGCCGAAACAACCTGTGACGGGAAGAAAAAGATGTACGAGCTGATGGGCGAGCTGAAACACTGCCACATCATGCAGCTTCCGCCCGGAAAGACCGGACGGGGTGCGCTGGAATTCTGGAAACAGGAAGTCATCAGCGTAAAGGAAGATCTGGAACAGTTTTACGGCATTACCATTACAGAAGATAAAATCCGGGATGCCATCAAGCTCCGGAACCGGGAACGCAAAGCTGTCCTTGACTTCTTCGAGGTGGCACGGCTGAAACCATCCCCGATCAGCGGCTATGAAATCAATACCGTGATTTCTTCCAACGAATTTTCACCGGATCTGGAAGAAAAAATCGCATTTCTCAACCAACGTACCGCCGAATTAAAAGATCTTTATGAACGTGAATATAAAGGAAAGCCGTCCCGGCCGCGTGTCCTCATTACCGGATGTCCGACAAACGGCGTCATGGACAAGATCGTGAAACGGATTGAGGAGCTTGGAGCCGACGTTGTTGGATTTGAAAACTGCTGCGGCCCTCGTGAAAAGAAAGATCCGATTGATGAAGAAAAGGATCCGATCACTGCGATTGCAGAGAAATATCTCCGCGTCAACTGCTCCGTCATGAGTCCGAACCCTGGCCGTCTCGAAGCTCTGGATGTGCAGATCGATGAATACCAGGTGGACGGTGTCGTGGAAGTGCTGCTTCAGGCATGCCACACCTTTGCTATCGAATCCGACGCGGTCAAGAAATTTGTCACACAGAAGAAGCATATTCCATATATTGCCATTAACACCGACTATTCCCCGTCGGATCAGGCACAGATCGATACAAGACTCGGCGCTTTTGTCGAACTGTTACAGTAACGATTGACACCATTTGCTTTAACAAGAAAAGAGGAAAAACATTATGAAACTGCTTGCACTTGACATGGACGGAACCTGTCTGAATTCCTACAGTAAAATCAGCAAAAAGACAATGGATGCGTTATACCTTGCCCGGACATCGGGGATTGAGATTGTCCCTACTACCGGACGCGCGCTCTCCTGTATTCCGCATCAGCTCAGGAAAACGGGCCTGTTCCGCTATGTCATCTCCTCCAACGGTGCTGTTGCCGTAGATCTGAAAGAACGAAAGACTCTCTTCCGTGCTCTCATGCCTTACGAAGCAGCGGCGACAATTATTGAATCCTGCCAGGGGCCGGATCTGAAAATGGCGGCACATATCCGCCATGATTATCTGTTGCAGGGTCAGCTTCTGCCTTTCTTCGGACATCTGATCTATGGCCGTGACGCCTCCCATGCAAAAGCGGTGCCGGATCTTGCAGAATTTATCCGAAGCCGGCACGCGGACGTGGAGGAGCTGCAGTTTTTCCTTCTCACAAAAAAAGCCAGGGAACGTACCAGACGCATCGTGTCTGAGTTCCCTGAGCTTTCTTCTGCCCGCACATCGTATTATGCGGAAATTTATTCCTCCAATGCCACCAAGGGCACTGCCCTTTCAGCCGTAGCAGACTATCTTTCTGTCTCAAAGGACGAGATCGCCTGCATCGGTGACGGCGAAAATGATATTACCATGTTTCAGGCATCCGGACTGCGCTTTGCGATGGGGAATGCCGTACCGGCCTTAAGATCCATGGCCGATGTTGTTGTTTCCTCCAACAACCACGACGGTGTTGCCGAGGCTGTGCGTTCCCTGCTTACAGCTTTTTTATGAACAGTGCACGGATCGCATTCAGCACTGCCAGAATCATAACCCCGACATCCGCAAAAATAGCCAGCCACATATTTGCGATTCCTACCGCTCCCAGAAGCAGGCAGATCAGCTTAATACCGATGGCAAATACAATATTCTGGTAAACAATCCGCAGGCATTTCCGGGATATCCGGATCGCCTTTGCAATCTTCATCGGATCATCATCCATCAGCACTACATCCGCCGCCTCGATCGCTGCATCCGATCCCATGGCTCCCATGGCGATTCCGATATCCGCACGTCCCAGAACCGGGGCGTCATTGATTCCGTCGCCCACAAATGCCAGTGCCGATTTTTCCGGTTTTTCCTTTAAAAGCTCTTCCACTTTTTTTACCTTATCCGCAGGAAGCAGTTCACTGTAAACCATATCGATTCCAAGCTCTGCAGCTACTTTATCCGCCACTTTTGCAGCATCTCCGGTCAGCATCACTGTTTTTGTGACCCCTGCTTTTTTCAATGTCTGTACAGCCTCTCTGGCATGCGGCTTCACAATATCCGAAATCACGATATGACCTGCATACGCGCCGTCTATCGCCATATGGATAATCGTTCCGGCCAGATGGCAGTTCTGATAAGGAATTCCCAGACGCTCCATGAGCTTGTCATTTCCCGCCGCCACTTCCACACCGTCCACGCGGGCCGTCACACCGTTGCCGCTGATCTCCTGAATGTTCTCCACACGGGAACGGTCTATCGCTTTCCCGTAGGCATTCTGCAGACTCCTGCTGATCGGGTGGGAAGACGCACTCTCCGCAAGAGCCGCATATTCGAGCAGTTTTTCCTCCTCCATGGAATTGTGATGAATGGCATTGACTTCAAAGACGCCCTTCGTCAGTGTTCCGGTCTTGTCAAAGACCACCGTCTTTGTCCGTGAAAGCGTTTCCAGATAATTGGAACCCTTTACGAGAACTCCTGCATTACCTGCCCCTCCGATTCCTGCAAAGAAACTAAGCGGAATGCTGATCACAAGGGCACATGGGCAGCTGATGACAAGGAAGGTGAGCGCCCGGTAGATCCAGGTTCCCCAGTCCGCCGGAAGCCCCATGAAAAGCATCCGGACAAGCGGCGGCAGGAATGCAAGTGCCAGTGCCGCATAGCAGACCGCAGGCGTATATACCCGGGCAAATCTGGAGATAAAATCTTCTGAACGGGATTTTCTGGAGCTTGCATTCTCCACCAGATCCAGAATCTTCGATACTGTAGATTCGCCAAATTCTTTTGTGGTCCGGATTTTCAGAACGCCTGTCATGTTAATACATCCACTGATAATCTCATCCCCTGCTTTCGCATCTTTTGGAAGACTTTCTCCTGTCAGCGCACTGGTATTTAAAGTGGAGTTCCCCTCTACAATAATACCGTCAAGGGGTACCTTTTCTCCAGGCTGAACTACAATCGTACTTCCAATTTCTACATCATACGGATCTACTTTTTCCAGTTTTCCGTCTCTTTCCATATTGGCGTAATCCGGACGGATATCCATCAGCTCGCTGATATTGCGCCGGCTCTTTCCAACCGCATAGCTCTGGAACCACTCTCCGATCTGGTAAAAGAGCATGACGGCGATTGCCTCCGTATAATCTCCGCTCCTTTCATAAAGTGCCAGAGCAATGGCTCCGATCGTTGCCACTGCCATCAGGAAACACTCGTCAAACACCTGGCCGTTCCGGATCCCTTTGAATGCCTTCAGTAAAATATCATAACCGATCACGAGATACGGGATCAAGTACAGTACAAACCGGAGCCAGCCTTCTGCCGGGACAAAATTCAGTCCGACAAGAAGCAGGGCCGCAATCAAAATCCGCACCAGCATGATTTTCTGTTTTTTTGTCATAGTAATTCCCTTCTTTCATTTTTATATATGCTCATATATTCATATATTATTCTTAAGAAATGCACCGCAGAATCTTTCTTGTAAATCTACGGTGCACTTATTCAAAAACGAACATTTTAAAGAAAGATCTCACAGTCAGCCTCTACCTTTTTGCAGTTTTTGAGGACTTCCTGCATCACTTCCTTCGGATTCTGTCCATCTTCAAACTCAACATTCATCTTCAGCAGCATAAAATTAACAACAGCATCTTTTACACCCGGAGTCTTCTTTGCCGCAGCTTCCATTTTATTTGCGCAGTTCGCACAGTCTACTTCGATCTTATAACTTCTTTTCATGATTCTACATCCTTTCTGTTACTCTTGCTTAATTAAACAACTGTTTAATCGTTTGTCTTTATGATAGCATATCTTCCTTTCAGGTCAATAATCATCTCAAATTCCCTTCCAAACCGGCTAAATCTATTTCCTTTTGGGCAAATTCCTTCTTCTTCACGGAAATTTCTTCTGCCTTGTTTTCTTTCGTTCATGCTGTTATAGTAAAAATAGCATCAAAGGAGGAATCGCTTATGAAAACTTTACCACATGATCACGGCCAGACATTTGAACACATGCCGGATCAGATTCCAAATCCGGAAGACTTTCAGATTGTCGCGGATCTGTTCAAACAGATGAGCGATCAGAGCCGGATCCGGATTTTCTGGCTTTTATGCCACTGCGAGGAATGTGTCATCAATATCTCCTCGCTTGTAGAAATGAGCAGCCCGGCAGTCTCCCACCATCTGAAACAGTTAAAAATCACCGGACTGATTGTCAGCCGGCGGGAAGGAAAAGAAGTCTATTATAAAGCGGCCGACACGGTACAGGCTCAACTGCTTCATCGCATGATCGAGCAGGTGATCCAGATTTCCTGTCCTTCTTCCTCACCCAGTCATAAAGAGGGGAAATAGAATATGAAACATGAGCCATTCATTCAGATCGAATCTATTTTATGCGATATTCCAAACGGTTCCCTTGTTCTTGAACAGCACACGGATGATCATCAGGGAAGCAACCTGTTTACAGAGCAGTTCGAATCACAGACGTCCGGAAAAGGGAAACTGGAGATCTATCCTGTATTTCCCGGCATCCTGCTTTCTCTCGACTGGTTTCTGGCAGATCAGGTCTCTTTCCGGCATGGTGCCAACCGTCATATTCTTGAAATTACCCACTGCCGTTTCGGCCGAATCGGTTGGAATTTCAAAAGCGGAACCTCCGTCTACCTCGGAAGCGGGGATCTGTCCCTGCACAGTACAGACTGCTGTGCAGATTCTGTTATGACATTTCCGCTTGGTTACTGCGAAGGGATCAGTATTTTTATCAATCTGAAAGAACTTTCTTTGCACATGCCTCCGATTTTACGGGACATAATGCTGGATCCGGACCTTCTATATCGATGGTTCTGTCTGCCGGAGACCCCGGCCGTTCTTCCGTCCGGGCCGGATATTGACGTCATTTTCCGCCCATTATACGGACTTCCGGAACAGCTCCGCATGCCATATTTTAAATTGAAAGTTCAGGAACTGCTTCTCTATTTATACCGCCTGTCCCCGGAGATCTCGGCCCCTGCCCAGGTCCAGTCCCGGCAGGCCGCACTGATGCAGGAGATCCATCATCAGCTTACGGAACACCTGGACCGCCGGTATACGATTGAAGAGCTGTCCCGCCAGTATCTGATCAACACTTCCTCGCTCAAAGAAATTTTTAAAGGCGTTTACGGAATGCCCATTGCAACTTATATGAAAGAATTCCGGATCCGCAAGGCGATGGAACTTCTGCAGCAGACAGACGATAGCATTGCCGAGATTGCCGCAAAAGTAGGATACGAAACACAGGGGAAATTCGCCAAGGCATTTAAAGAATTTACCAATCTGACACCGAGCAGTTATCGAAAAAAATACAGAGAAGGAAATTTTATCCAGCAGAAGCGGACAGACGTATGAAAACGTCTGTCCGTTTTTCTACTTCTTCCATTTGGACTAATTTTATTTCTGATTGGGCAAGTCAAACTTTTTGTTTTGGATTATACTAAAGCCACACAGATACTCATACCCCGTATATGTGTATTTGTTTCCTCATAAGAATATACATGGTCGTGATGCGGCGGTTTTATTCCAGCCGTGCGGCCAGAAAGGAGAATAGATATGCAGGAAAAATACAATGTGACCGGCATGAGCTGTGCTGCCTGCTCTTCCCGTGTGGAAAAAGCAGTCTCGGCTCTTCCCGGCATGAAAGAGTGTTCGGTCAACCTCTTAAAAAACAGCATGGTCGTCAACTACGATGACCAGACTTTGACCGGAGCCGATATTATTCAGGCAGTCGAGAAGGCCGGATACGGTGCTTCCTTACAGACTGGAGGGCAGAAGAAAGCATCTTCCGCAACAGCGCAGTCCGCATCTGCCATTGCCGCAAAGCAAGAATATGAGAGCATGAAACGGAGGGTGATCTGGTCCTTTGTCTTCACGGTCCCGCTGTTTTATCTTTCCATGGGACATATGATGGGCTGGCCGCTGCCGGATATTTTCCTTGGCACGGAAAATTCCATGATCTACGCCTTTACCCTGTTTCTACTCCTGATTCCGGTCGTATTTATCAACTTCAAATACTACCGTGTCGGGTTTAAGACACTGATTCACAGATCCCCGAACATGGATTCCCTGATCGCCCTCGGATCCGGCGCTTCTCTCGCATACGGCATCTACGCATTGTACAAGATCTCATTCGGTCTCGGACACGGGGATATCGCGATGGTGCATCAATTTTCCCACGACCTGTACTTTGAGGGTGCAGGCACGATCCTGACGCTGATCACCCTCGGCAAGTTTTTCGAGGCACGTGCAAAAGGCAGGACTTCCGATGCCATCAACAAGCTTCTGAACCTTGCCCCGAAGACCGCAACCGTCATCCGTGACGGTGTGGAATCCACAATTCCGGTGGAAGAACTGGAAAAAGGTGATATACTGATTGTAAAGGCCGGCGAATCCATCCCGGTAGACGGAATCCTGATGGAAGGCTCTGCCTCCATTGATGAATCTGCGATAACAGGCGAAAGTATTCCTGTTGACAAGCAGGCCGGAGATAAAGTTATCGGCGCAACTGTCAATAAGAGTGGATATTTCAAAATGCAGGCAACCAAAGTCGGGGACGAAACCGCTCTTGCACAGATTATCCGTCTCGTGGATGAAGCGACCAGTTCCAAGGCTCCGATCGCAAAGCTTGCAGATAAGGTAGCCGGCGTTTTCGTCCCAATTGTCATTACCATTGCCATTGTTTCCGCTGTTGTCTGGATGATCCTGGGAGCATCCTTTGAATTTGCGCTGACCATCGCCGTTTCCGTTCTGGTTGTCTCCTGTCCATGTGCGCTTGGACTTGCGACTCCGACCGCAATCATGGTCGGCACCGGCCGCGGCGCTACAAACGGAATTCTGATCAAGTCCGCAGAGGCGCTGGAAACCGCCCACTCGATCCAGACGGTTGTCATGGATAAGACGGGTACAATCACCCAGGGAAAACCGATGGTGACCGATATTGTCTGCGAGCCGAAAGTGTCGGAAGCCCGACTTCTTCAAGTGGCTGCATCTCTGGAAAAGCTCTCTGAGCATCCACTTGGACATGCGATTGTCGAGGAAGCAGAAAACCACCAGATCGCGTATCTTGCAGTACAGAACTTTCAGCAGATACCGGGGCAGGGCATCAAGGGAACAATCGACGGCGTAGAATATCTGGCCGGCAACCAGAAGATGATGGACGCCTTTTCCATCCATGATCCGGCACTGGAGCAGTTACAGGATAAAATGGCATCCGACGGCAAGACACCGTTATACTTTGCCGAAGGCGGACGGCTTCTTGGCATGATCGCTGTAGCCGATGTCGTAAAACCGACAAGCCGTCATGCTGTCAAAGAGCTTCAGGCCATGGGAATTGAAGTCGTCATGCTGACCGGAGACCACAAAAAGACTGCCGAAGCAATCCGCCGGCAGGTCGGTGTGGACCGAGTTATCGCCGAAGTGCTCCCTCAGGATAAGGAAGAAGAAATCCGCCGGATTCAGGAAAGCGGCAAAAAAACCGCCATGGTCGGTGATGGAATCAACGATGCTCCGGCCCTTGCCAGAGCAGATGTCGGAATCGCCATCGGCGCAGGTACTGACATCGCCATGGAATCCGCTGACATTGTCCTGATGAAGAACGACCTGCTGGATGTAGCAGGCGCCATCGAACTGAGCAAAGCGACCATCCGCAACATCAAGGAAAACCTGTTCTGGGCCTTTTTCTACAATGCAATCTGTATCCCTGTTGCTGCCGGATGCTTCTACACCGCCTTTGGTCTGAAAATGAATCCGATGGTTGCGGCTCTCGCCATGAGCTTCAGTTCCGTCTTTGTCGTAAGCAATGCACTCCGCCTGCGCTTCTTCAAGCCGAAACACGGATCCGCTGCCGCTTCCGCCAATACGGAGACAGAGATAAAGCCGTTTACTGTTACACACACGACGATAGCAGAACACGTCTCTTCCGAAGAGCCTTCCGCCAGGGAAGCCCTCCCGCAAGAAGACTGCTGTCAAAATAAAACGAAACAAAATACAGGAGGTATCACAATGAAAAAACAACTCTCAGTAGAAGGAATGATGTGCCAGAACTGCGTAAAGCACGTAAAGAAAGCTCTTGAAGCAATCGAGGGTGCAACGGATGTTGTTGTCAGCCTGGAAGACAAGACAGCAACTGTCTGTGTACCGGAATCCGTTACAGATGAAATGCTCACTGCCGCTGTTACAGAAGAAGGATATGAAGTAACAGGCGTTCAGACCATTGCTTAAATAGCTTCATTACTCTCTATTTGCACAAAAGCTGGAAGAAACCGTGCCTTTCAAAAGGACTGGTTTCTTCCAGCTTTATTTTTACATATTAGTAGTTCTTTTTATGCACTTCAAAGTAGGACTGGCTGTAGCTGCATACCGGGCATACATCCGGAGCTTTTGTTCCTACATGGATGTGTCCACACACGCGGCATTCCCATACAGTTTCTTCGATTTTCTCAAATACCTGTCCTTTTTCAAGATTCTCCAGAAGCTGTCTGTAACGTTCCTCATGACGTTTTTCGATCGCGCCTACTCTCCGGAACCGTTCTGCAAGATCATGAAAACCTTCTTCCTCGGCATCTTTCGCCATGCGCTCATACATATCGGTCCACTCATAATTTTCTCCTGCTGCTGCCGCCAGGAGGTTTTCTTTACTTGTCCCGATGTGTCCTAATTCCTGATACCACAGGCGGGCATGTTCCTGTTCGTTGCGGGCTGTCTGGAGGAATAATTCCGCTATCTGCTCATATCCTTCTCTCTGTGCAACCTGCGCAAAAAAGGTGTATTTATTTCTTGCCTGGCTTTCCCCTGAGAATGCTTCCTGAAGATTCTTTTCTGTCTTTGTTCCGGCATACGGAGAAGTTCCTGCCGCCGGTATTTCCTCTATCTTTTCAAAAGAGGATGCCGGCTGTTTGCAGATCGGACATACAAAGTCTTCCGGCAGAGTCTCTCCTTCATAAATATAACCACAGATCTTACATTTCCATTTTGTCATTGTGTTGTCGAGCGACACTTTCTGGTAGCCACAAACAGCATTTTATAATCGCCAACTTTTCCAGAAAAAAAGCACAATCGCATCTCAACGACACGGTCATGCCTCTTTTCCTGCATTCTTTCAGCTCAGTGC